>JAFPSY010000033.1:0-4371 GCA_017413585.1 Acholeplasmatales bacterium | reverse complement strand
CCATTGGTGAAAATGCATTCTCTGGATGTACAAATCTTATATCTATAGATTTATCGAATATGGATATGAATACTACAGGTTCATCCTTAGATGCTAATATCTTTAATGGTGCAACAAAGCTTCAAGAGGTATTGCTTCCTAAAAACATTAAGTCTATTCCAAACTCTATGTTCATGGGCTGCATAAAATTAGAGGAATTTACAATTCCAGAAACTGTAACTACCATAGAAAAATCTTCATTTAGTGGATGCTCAAGCCTTGGAAGTGTTCAGGTTTTAGGTAATCTTCAAAGTATTGGTGAATCAGCATTCTACGAATGTAAATTACTAGAAGAATTTACCCTACCAAGTACCTTAAGTTCTATTGGAACTTACGCATTCTATAACACAGGACTTAAAGATATTACCATTCCATCAGGAATGACAACCATTGGTAATTCTGCATTTATGGGATGCAAAGCATTATATAATGTATGTAATCTATCTACTAGCTTAAACATTAAGGCTGGTCAAACAACCTATGGTTATGTTGGCTATTATGCAAAATCCATTCATACAAATATTAACGATAAGGCTTATTTAGTTAAAAATGGTGATTTTGAATTCCTTATTGATAAGGGAACTGTTTATTTAATGAATTATCTAGGAGATAAGAATACAAAGAAGGATTTAACTCTTCCATCTAGCGTTACCTTTGAAAATCATACCTATACGGAATATATTATTGATAAGAATTGCTTTAGAAGTGCAAGCTATATCAATACGGTAATTATTCCATCCAGTGTAACCAAGATTGAGGATAATGCCTTCTATAGCTCAGGTATAACCGGTATTCAATTCTTAGGAAATAGTATCGAATATGTTGGCGCAAATGCCTTCCAATATTGTTCTTTATTAGATGGTGAATTAACCTTACCTGCAGGTACCTATGGAGCTAGTGCTTTCTATTACTGCAATAGAATTACAAGTGTGAAATTCAAAGAGGGTGAAACAATCCTTGGAGCTAGTGTATTCTCTATGTGCTCCTTATTAACCCATATAGAGCTTGCTGAAGGATTACTATCGATTGGTGATGAAGCATTTGCTTATTTGAATATTGAAGAAATAACCTTACCTAAATCCTTAAAGACAATAGGAAATAGTATTTTCTATAGCTATAACAGTACTACATTGCATACGATTATCCTACAAGAGAATTCCAATCTTGAAACTATTGGTACGCAAGCATTCTATAATGCAGTCTTAGTTGGTAATTTACCAAATACACTAAATAAGATTGAAAAAAATGCATTCTATTATTATAAGGGTACAGAAATTACAATTCCTTCAAGTGTAGAGACTATTGGTAATTATGCATTCCAAAATTCAAGCTTAGAAGAAGTTACGATTCATTCGGATATCTTAGGCTATGGTATGTTCTATAATTGTCAAAGCTTAGCAAATGTTACTATGGATGGAAATATAGAAAGCATTTCAGAAAAATGCTTTGGAAACTGTAGTAGCCTATCTTGCATCACAATTCCATCTACTGTTACATCTATTGGTGCATCTGCATTCTATGAATCAGGTATTGAATCTATTACAATACCATCTACCGTTACATCTATGGGTGGCAGTATATTTAGTAATTGTGCATCCTTAGCTTCTGTACAAGTTTCAGCAAATATAGAAGCCTTACCAGCTTATATGTTCAATTATTGTCAAGCTCTTACAACCGTATCCTTACCAAATACATTAACATCTATTGGTGATCATGCATTCTATTCCTGTACTTCATTAGAGGCAATAACCATTCCAAGTACAGTAAATACCTTTGGAGATTATGCATTTTCAGGCTGTCTTAAGCTAAACAATGTAGTATTACCTACAGGTACAGTTAAAATTGCTGATTATATGTTTAGAGATTGTACATCCTTAAATAATATTACATTACCAAATACAGTAACAGAAATCGGTCAATATGCCTTCCAAAACTGTGGCTTTACATCCCTTGAAGTTTGGGATAGTATTACAAAGATAGGTCAACATGCCTTCCGTGATTGTATATTAATTTCATCCATAAAGGTACCATCTACAGTCACAACAGTAAATACATATGCCTTCTATGGAAATACAAGCTTACAGCATGTAGAATTCTTAGCAAATACAACCACAGTTACTGATCGTTTATTCTATAATTGTAGCCAATTAAAGACTATTGTATTAGGTGAAAGTATTACAAAAATTGGATACTATACATTTGATGGCACAAATCTTTCTAAGGTATATCACAAATCTACAACTGAGGTTACATTTAACATAAATTCCGGTAATACAAAATTTACAAATGCAACCAAATATTGGTATAGTGAAACAGAGCCTGCAACTGATGGTAATTATTGGCATTATGAAACAAATGGTGAAGTTTTAGAGTGGTAATAAAAGGGGTGAAACACCCCTTTTCCTAAAACTTCTAATGGTGAATTTATGAAAAAAATATTTCAATTTAGTTTAAAAAGATTAATTATATCCATAATACTATCTGGTATTTATCTATTCTTTGCCCTAATATCTCTTTCATGGAATCCATTAGTATCCTTAGATAATAAAATTATGGATGGTATTTACCAGCATGAAGGTACAGCCGCTCCAGAAATTTATATTATTGGTATAGATGAGGATACAATTTCAACCTATGGTAATTACAATCCTTTAGTTTATCGCCAATATTTTGCCGATATTTTAAATGATTGGGCCGATAGGGGTGAATTTCCCACTGTCGTTGGCTTCGATGTCATATTTAACGAATCCTATGGATGCCAAGATGTCGATTTAAAGCTTGCAGAGGCAATGTCACGCCATAATGTCATTTTGGGTGTCAATGGTGCAAACAGAAAGGATGCACCCTATGGTCTATCTAAAACCATTTATGAATCATCCAAGCAAATTGGCTTTACCGATGCCCTAACGGATAATGATGAGGCAATAAGAAGAGTCTATTTAAGAGGAGACAATTATGATTCCTTATCCTATAGTATTTATAAAAGCTATTGTGATAAAAAGGGAATTGAATCTATAAATGTAGATATAAAAAAGGATTATTATTTTAAATATTATGCATCTCCTAAGCTAAATCATGTAAATGATATTTTAAATTTAACATCAAATTTTAATTATACATCCTTTAAGGATGCCAAGGAGCATGCTCCTGAATTAAGAAGAAATTCTATAGTAATCTTTGGTTCCTATGCGGCAGCCTTAGATACAGGCTTATCGAATGATATATATAATTCACCTATTGGTGAAATGTTTGGTGTTGAAACCCAGTGTAATATAATTCAGGCACTTTTGGAGGGTGAATTATATGTTAAAGCGAATGATGGAGTATCTATATTATTAAATACGATCATCATCTTTGCGATTACCTTCCTAATTGCAACCCTAACCTTCTATTTAGGCTTTTTAGCCTTTGGCTTAGGTATAGGCCTTGAATTCATGCTGATGGCTATATTTTATACATCGAAGCAATATTATTTTATATCCCTACCAATTATCGCTTTAATTTTATTCTTTGTATTCTTTATCATAATGCATTACTATAGCGAATATAAACATAAAAAAGAGGTTATTGGCACATTTAAAAGATATATCTCCCCTGATGTTGCAGAGGCCTTAGTCGAGCATGATAAAAACGCTATGGCATTAGGTGGAGTAAAAAGAAATGTTGCCCTACTTTTTGTAGATATAAGAGGATTTACAAAAATGAGTGAGGAGCTAGAACCAGAAAAGGTTGTAGATATCCTAAATGGCTATTTAGAGATGTCCACAAACCAGGTATTCCGCTTTGGTGGAATGGTAGATAAATTCATTGGGGATTGTGTAATGGCTATATTCAATGCTCCAATCGATTTAGATGATTATGTATATAAGGCTGTATGTGCTGCCTATGGTATTGTGCAGGTTGGTAAAAAAATCTGTGATTCCGTATGGGAAAAATACAACAAGAAGCTCGAATTTGGCGTTGGAGTGCATTTTGGTGATGCTGTCATTGGAAATATCGGTTCTAAGACAAGAATGGATTTTACGGCCATTGGAGATACTGTAAATACCGCATCAAGAATTGAAGCCTCAGCCGGTGGTAACCAGGTTTTAATTTCTAGCGATGTATACGAGGTATTAAAGGATAGAATTACTGTAGCTGATGCTGGAGATAGACAATTCAAAAATAAAAAGGAGCCAATTAAATGCTATGAGGTATTAAGCATTGATGGCTATATCGATGAATAGATAAGGAGTCTTTGACTCCTTTTCCTTTTATCTTGAATTTAGCATTAAATTTCATTATAATATAATATATATGAGTATCTATGTGAGGTGTTCAGAATGAAAAAAT
>JAFPSY010000032.1:0-8642 GCA_017413585.1 Acholeplasmatales bacterium | reverse complement strand
TTTATAGATTCAATTCCTGAATTTAGGAATGCATTATTACCAATTGTAGTAATTGTATCTGGTAATACAATAGTTTTAATGGTTGTGCATCCACTAAAGGCACTTTGCTGAATGGTATCTCCACTAGTTATAGTAACCTTTGTTAAGCATGTTGGAATTCTAGATAATGTACTATCATAGAAATATGAGAATGTGTTATTTGATTCATTATCTCCTACGAATGGAATAGTTACATCAGCTAAATTATATGCTCCAATGAATAATCCTTTTGGTAGTGTTAAAACTCCATTTGGAATCGTAACCTTAGATACATTAGACATATTAAATGGACTTCTTGCAATAATTTTACAATCTGCATGAAGTGTAAATTCATCTTCTGCCTTTGTATCTTCGATGAAATATCTATATGGATTTGTATCATCACCTAAATAATTTCCATCCTCGTAGGTATTATATTCTATTCTTGGACAATCCTTAAATACATAAGCTCCAATAGAGGTTAATGTATTTGGAAGGGTAATCTTCTTTAAGGATTGACATCCATCAAAGGCATTATTATCTAATTTTGTTAATCCCTCTGGCAAGGTAATATCATTTAAGGAAGTACAGCCCATGAAGGATTGGAAGCCAATTTCATTAAGAGATTCAGGTAGATTTAGAGTTCTTAGGCTTCTACAGTTTAAGAAGGCCTTATCGGAAATGGTTGTAACGCCATTTTCTAGGGTAATCATCTCTAAATACATACAGCCTTCAAATAAATTGTTAGCTATAGAATCAATATTACTACTTATGGTAAATTCCTTTATACCTGTATATGCAAATGCACTCTTACCAATACTTGTAATTGTCGTTGGTAAAGTAATATTTGTTAAATATTTACAATTTTGGAAGGTACCATATTCAATAGATGAAAGGGAAAGTTCACTTAAATCAATAGATTTAATACCAGAATTATTGAATGCATTATCGTCAATATAGGTAATTGAATTTGGAAGTGTGATCTTCTTAAGAGATTTACAATCCCTAAATGCTTCTGAACCAATTTCCTCTGGCTCTCCTGTAATCTTTACGCTTTGAAGTACACTACATCCTGAAAACATAGAAGATTCAATGTCCGCGTTTGTATTATAGGTTACAGATAAAAGATTTCTACAATTTTCAAAGGTACAACCATTTATATTATTTACTGAGCTTGGAATCGTAATGGATGTTATTCCTGTATTTATAAATGCAGCATAACCAAGATTTAAAAGTCCATTTGGTAATGTGACATCCGATAGCTTTGAACAATTTTCAAAAGCACCATAGTCAATCGTTTCTAGTGTGCTAGGAAGAGTAATCTTTTCTAGATTCTTGCAGTATTGGAATGCTCTTTCACCAATTTCTGTTACTCCCTCTGGAATGACTACTTCCTTTACTGTGTAATATTGATATTTGTAATCATCAATAGAAGTTACACCCTCTGGAATATATAATACCTCAAAAGGAACATAGGTATTTTCCTTGAAGGTAACCGTTCCATTTTCGTCCTTAAAATAGATTATTGGAGCATCCTCATTTTGGAAGAAACTATTGTAGCTTGGGAAGGAAATATTATTCCATCTATCATAATCTCCGTTAAAATATACCTTTTCTACGTCGCTAACATTGAAAGAATCATCGGCTGTAGATTCAATAGTAGATGGTAAAACGAAGGTTTTAACATTAAGCCAATAGAAGAAATCTTCTGGAATATTTGCAATTGTACCATCTACAATTATGGTATCTAAAGCATATTCATCATAAAGATATTCCTTGAATAGATATTTCAATTTTTCTATGCTACTTGCTTTATCATCCGTTAAATAGATGGAAAGCTCTTGAATCTTTGAAAGATATAGAGAATTTTTATTTAGCTCTTCTACGTTTTCACCTATTTTTAAGGAATCAAGCTCTAAAGCTGTAAATGCATATGGATAGATAATAGTAATATTCGATGGGATAACGATATCCTTACTATCTCCATCATAGCTTAATAGTATTGTATCCTCTGTATCCTTATAGGTAATAAAGCCATTTGTATTACTAATTTTAGAATCCTTTTCATCAGAAATGATATTTAATGCATTCGCTGAAATATAGCCATTTGCTGATGTATCCGATAAATCTAAATTCGATAAATTAATTAATTCAATTAAATTATTACAATTACCAAAGGCATTATCTTCAATTTCCTCTAAAGTTTTTGGTAATGTAAATTGATATAATGCAAAAGCATTATAGAAGGCATAGCTTCCGATTTCTTTTACTTGTGGAGCGTTAACCTCGTTTAATACATTACAGCGATTGAAGGCGCTTGGACCAATGATTTCACATTTTGGTAAATTTACCTTTTTCACTCCAGAATAACAGAAGGCATTTTCATCAATATATTTTACATCCTTTGCATCTAGGGCCTCTAGGCTTGTACAATCATAGAAGGCATCCTTTTCAATTCCAATAATATTATCTCCTAGAGTAAGAGATTTTATCTTTGTATTGCCCTTAAATGCATTTTCACCAATTAGGGTAGGATAATTTCCAATCGCATTTATGGTAAAATTCTCCTCTATATTGCAACAATTTACAATAACGGCATATGTTATGCCATCTTTATCCTTTAAATAATAATCGAAATCACCATAGCTTTGAATTAATCCTTCCTCATCCTCATCAAGATGGATTATTTTTAAATTTCTATTGATGGATCCATTATCATAGGATGGTGGATCTATGGTTATATTAATATCAGAGAAATTAAATAATTCAACTAAATTAGAGCATTCGCCAAAGGCGTAATTATCTATGCTTGTTATAGAATCATTTAGTGTTACAACCTTAACCTTATCCTTATAGAAGGCATAGGAATAAATGGCATATTCATTATAGGTTATTCCATTCATCGTATGTGATTTAGGGAATACAATTTCATAGCTATTCTCTTCTACTCTACCAAATAGCCTTAGGGTATTTTGATGAGTATAATCTTCAATTAATCCCCAAATAAAGCCATCTTGATCAATTTCAAAGCGGCTTTCATCCTCAAGAGATCTATGAAGATCCGCATAGGTCATAAAATATTCATTATGTCCATTTTCCGATAGATCATATACCTCTATTGGATATACACTATCGAATGCACCATCATAGAAGATACAATCAGAATTGATGGTAATTTTGACTAATGATGGGGTATAGAAGGCTTGAGATTCAATTCTTTTTAAGGATTTTGGAAGAGTTAAAATTCTTAAGCAATAGCTATTGAAGGCATTATAGGCAATGCCTGTTACACCCTCAGGAATAGAAACGACTCTTTCCTTATCATCTAATTGCTTTAGAATTGTACAGCTAGATTCATTCGTTTCTATTTCATAATTCTTAAATTCATCCTTAATCTTAAATAAGCCCTTAATATTCATATCGCTTGAAAGTGTTAGGCTATAGGTTGGCTTATTTGAAAGTAAGGTATCATTATCATACCAACCCAAGAAGGAATATCCGATATATGGCTTTGCGGTTAAGACTGCTGCACCATCTACGATGGAGTATTCACCACTACCGGCTAAGCTTCCTTCAAATTGATTACCCGTAAGAGTAATCGAATATTTTTGCATTTTATATTTAATGGTAACTACTGTTGAACCATCAGCTTCTACATCAACTTGACTAAATTCTTCTGCCTTATAGCCATTATAGGCTTTAGGAGAAGCGTTTGTCTTTTCACCCTTTTTAGAGCTTAGGGTTTCAACACATACCGTTTGGTATTCACCATTTTCCATCTCTAAAGCATGCTTGACGGTATAGGTGATGCTATCCTTATCTTGACTTCCCTCTGTAGGTCTTAAGACATCAGGAATGGAAACCTCTGGGAATGTTTCCTCCTGTCCTCTATTTTTTGTAAATGTTTCACCACAAGAGGATAGTAGAATGATAGAAATCATGCCTATGCCAAATAATAATTTATTCTTTTTCATTTTGATATCCTCCTTATTCAACAACATTTATATTTTGAATTGCAATAAATACACTTTCATTTCCGCTTCCACTTACGGTATAGGTATAGATAGAATAAATCTTATATTCTCCAACAGCTGTGAAAACTGGTTCTTCTAGACTCCAAGTCTTTCCTTCATCAATAGAATAGATGATGGAATAGGAAATGAATTCATTTTCTCTTGAAATGGATGGTGTTGATGCATATACCTCATCCATATCTTGTAAGCTTATGGTTATATCCTGTGGATTTGAAATGGTAGAGCCTGAACCATATTTACCACTCTGAACAAGGCCTGTAATTGGTGCCTCTATGAAATGAATGGTATTGGCTATAACATCATAGCCCTCTGCTATAATGGAATAGCTAAAATCTGGATTTTGTGGATCAAATTCAGATACGCTAACTAAACAATTGATTTCCTCTTTGGAGGTACTATCGTAATAGGTACTATTCTTTAAAATATTTGTATAAATCTCATAAATATCCTTAAATGGTGACATGATAGAGCCATCTGAGGATTCAACCTTAGCTAATGTTTCACCCTCACCATCGGATACCATCATACTATATTTATGTACCTCATCCGTTAATACATAGATTTCATTTGGAATTAAATCAAAATTATCACAATCGATTGTACTATTTTGAATAGATACATATTCCTTACCCTCTACGATTAAGGAATCTCCAACCCTATAATAAACATAATAATTACCTGTATTTGGAATAGATACATTTTGGCTATAATTTATTCCATCTAAGGAATAGGCAACAGGATCAGTAGATACAATAAAATTAATATTCTGATTAGGCTTAAAGCTCAAATTCGATATTGTATAGGATGGATATCCATTTGGTTCAGTTTGCGAGAAATAAACATTTATGGATAAGCTTGCACCCTTTCTTTCTTCTGTAGGCATTAGAACAAAATCGATAGTTGTAAATTGATCCTTAGGGAAGCTAAAGCTATTATTTTGTGTATAATTATTGGAATTATCATCTAAATAATCCGTTGGTAAATTGATATAACAATCCATTAAACCTAATTTTTCAAGTAGGTAGGATCCACCAATGGTAATATCATTTTCTGTAGAGACTAAATCATCTGTCTTAAACCAATACATATTATTGGATAATTCTTCTACGATAGCAGGGTCTATATTAATATTTAATTCACCCTGATATCTTTGATCAAAGAAATAGAAAAATACACTTGTATTTACAATATGATTATTCAACTTCATTTTAAGATCAATGGTATTTAATCCATTCTTAAGCTCATAGTAGCCTTCTGTTTTATAATTATAGATATAATTTACTGTAGTATATTCTATATCATGACCACCTGCAGTAAAGTAGGCTTCAGCCATTAAATCTGAAACTAGAATACCATTATATTTATTTAAGCTTGCATCACCAATCGTAAGCTCTGGTATTCCTTGGGTATTTAGAATATGCTCGGTACTATTTAATACTAGCTTTTCTGCTTGTAGGCTTAAATCAATATGAGCCTCATTATAATAATCCTTTACCTCATTTGGTAAATTGATATATACCTTATAGGTATCTACATTCTCATTTAGAATACCCTCATAGGTGAATGTAGAATTCTTTAAGATTTCAGCATCAGCTTCTGCACCATTTATAGTAATATAATCATTTAAATGGATTCCATCCATTGCATCTTCTACGCTCATACCCTCAATTAGTACATTAGGGCTTACGAAATTTGATGTATATTCTACATTAAGATTGGCCTTTGAAATATAGATAACCTCAAAGTCTTCCTTTACCTCAAAGCCTTCACATTCGATTCTATAATATACTCTATAGGAACCTGGTGCCTTAAATTCATAATCATTAACATCCTTGTATTCGGTATCATTTTCACCCTTATAGGTTATTTTCGCATTAGGATTTTCTACAGTGATATTAATCTTATGTCGATTTCCATCATATCCTCCAAAATAGCCTTCTGCATTATAGATAATGGAGGAATAGGTTACTTTCGTTTCTGGACTAATGACATCAATTACACCAGAATAATCCTCCTTAGATGGCTTACCAACTACAATTTCAACTTCGTTTAGCTGGTTATTGGCATCCTCAGGGTTTTCAAATTTTTCTTGTACCTCTGTTAACCAATCCTTTGTTAGGTTATTAAATTCCTCTTCAGGGATTACTTCATTATTTGGTACCTTAATTTCAATCTTAGAATCGGAAATATCGCTCATCTTACCCTTAATGAGAGCTCCATCTTTTTTATCGAATACAACTAATTCTGTAACTCCCTTATATACAGAATAGGTTTCTATGATTTCATTTTCGCCTCTTATAACGCTTAAGCCAAAGACTGTACCTCTTACTGCCATTACGGAGTTATTTGAGGATAGGAAGAATTCCTCATCCTCATGTAGCTTATTTTGAATTTCAGCAAGTACGATACCTTCTTCTACAAAGACGTTGGTTTTATATCTATCCTTACCCTCAGATTTGATATTGATTTTCGTATTTTCTCCTAAGTATACATATTTATCCTCATCAAATCTTATGACAAGTACGGAATCTTGATTTACCGTTACTTTATCTCCACTATATAGATTCATTCCCTTGAAGCATTGAATGCTTTCATCCTCATCCTCTAGGGTAGCACTACCTTCAATTTCAACTACCTTGATGGATCTTGCAGAATCTAAATAGCCATCTTCCGTTTTCCCCTTGTTGCCTAAGGTAAACACTAAAATTAGTGTAACAGCAACTATAACTAAAGCGGCTATGGAGCTTCCTATTATAATCCAAAGCTTTTTCTTACTCATACTATATGTCTCCTTTTAGTATTCTATTTTCAAAAACATAGTTATTATTTCTAAAAATTAAATATATTATACAATAATATTATTTAAAGTACAACTTTTTAAGGAATATTCGGGTATATTGAACTCTAAAAAAAGAAAAAAAACGATGCAAAACGCATCGTTTAAAATCTTGAATTACTTTGCACGAGATACGTATTCACCATTAAGTGTAGAAACGATAATTTCCTCACCATTTTCGATGAACATAGGTACCTTTACTAAGAAGCCACTCTCTAAGAATGCATCCTTTAAAGAGTTTGTCTTAGTGTTACCTGCAACTGCAGGCTCAGTAGTTACTACTACGCTTACCTTATCAGGTAATACGATATTTAAAATTTCAGAGCCATAGAACTGTACCTGAACTTCCATACCTTCCTTTAAGAAATTCTTTTCCCATTCAAGTCTTTCAGCAGGAATTTCAATTTGCTCATAAGTTTCTTGATCCATGAATACATATGAAGCACCATCTGCATAAATATATTGCATAGCCTTCTTGTCAATGAATGCTCTCTTGAATGCGGAATCAGAACCCTTTAATGCTGTTTCAAGTACTGCACCAGTTCTTAAATCCTTCATCTTTACACGTACATAGGCAACCTTGTTCTGTAATACATGCATGAATTCAATAATCTGCATAAGCTTGCCATCGTATTCAATTACAACACCATTCTTTAAATCATTTACTTTAATCATGTTACTTTTCTCCTATATATTTTTATACCTTTTGTATTGTATCAAAATTCTCTTCAAAAATATAGTGGTATTTGAAACTTTTTGTAAAAAAGTGCCATATTTTATATAAATTGTTTAAATATCTCTAGGATATTCTATCATTTATGAAATTTAATTTTTTATATATGTAAGAAAAAGCCATCCGAAAAGGATGGCTCTTTGTTGGAATTATACAATTTGTACCTCTAATTCACCATATACATCACTATAATTGGAATCTTGTGATGTAGCACGAATAATGATTGTACCTGTTGCGGTTGCGGTTAATTGACCTGTTGAAGCATCAATTGTAGCTAAGGAATTACCAGATACAATAGACCATGTAACATTCTTGTTACCTAGGGTATCAATTGGATTTACCTTTACCGTATAGGTTGTTGTTGAACCAGCAGTTACCATATTCGCACCTAATACCTCAATCGATGAAATCTCATGGGTAGGTGTAATTGCATCTAAGTAATCTTCAATCTGACCAACATCTAATAATGGATATACAGGGATGCTTGTAGATGAATGAATATTGATCGCTTCTACATTCTCTATAGCTCTATAGGTACCTCTTATGGTTGTACGAGTTGTATAGTCTGATGGAGCAGGACGAGCAAGTATAGTTTCAGATATTCTTGCAGAAATTAGATTTGATGCAAGAACAATATTCTTTATACTGATATCGTATGCGGCAATAGCCTCTAAAGATAGATTAATATCAGATAATGTACCAGATGGATTGATCGTTTCGATTGCCTTGAATGTATTGATTGTTTCATCTGCTGTAAGAATGGTTACATCCTTTGTATCGTTATAATTTCTAGCCATACTTGCGTAGTCTATAGATACAATAGGCTGCATATCAACAGAGTCAACAGAAATGACAACATTTTTAGAAATAGATGCTCTAAAGATGGAGCTTAACCTGATTGGCTTCATTAATTCATCGTCTGTTGCATCAGGTAATACAACATCACTGATGGTTTGACTTAAATTGAAATTAGGATCTAAGGATTCAATAGAGCTTAAGAAATAATATGCTGAGGTACTCT
>JAFPSY010000031.1:0-1892 GCA_017413585.1 Acholeplasmatales bacterium | reverse complement strand
TTCTCCTATGGTAATTTTGTTTTTATCCTTAGTAAAAAATATGCTTACTACAAGCTTTCAAGCGATAAAGGATATAGGAGGTGAAATAATACCTGTATTATGCTATCAGGATGGGTATATTTCTATGCAAAGCATCTATATAACTCCTATATTTTCGCTCCTATTATTTTTAGTTTATTTTTCCATTTATAATATCAAAGATATTAAAATAGCTTAATTTTACTCATTTTCAGCAATTTTCCTCCACGTTTTCATTGCCATTTTCAGTGGATTTTCGTAAACATTTCGAGTTTTCGAAATAAAGGCCATTTTAATTGAATTTATCCCTAAAATTTCATATAATTTCAGTGGTTATTTTAAATAACGGAAATTGGTATATTTTATGGAGGAATAAAATGAGAGAAGAGCTAATAAGGGGTTATGAAAAGGCCTTTGGGGTGAAGCCTAAAATGCTATATTTCTCACCAGGAAGAGTAAATATTATTGGTGAGCATATAGATTATAATGGTGGTAAGGTTTTACCTATGGGAATAAGCTTAGGTATATATGGGGCTATTACATGGAGAAGTGATTCTTTATGTAGATGTGTATCGGAGGGCTTTAATCATGAGGCCATTTATGAATTTGATTTAAAGGGCTATAGTGAATCGGATGATTTCACAAAATATGTTAAAGGCGTAATTTATGTTTTAACAAAATATAAGGGTGCAAAAATTGATCATGGATTTGATTTATATATGACATCAACTCTACCTGCATCTTCAGGCTTATCCTCTAGTGCAGCACTAGAATTATTAATTAGCCATATCGTAAATGATGAATATAATCTAGGCTTATCCAATTTAGATTGTGTGTTGATGAGCCAAGCTGCAGAAAGAGAATATGCACATGTCAACTGTGGTATTATGGATCAGTTCGCTATTGGTATGAGCGAAAAGGATAAGGTAATTCTTTTGGATTGTGCAACTGTAGATTACAGCTATTTCGATTTTAAGCTTGATGGAGCTACCTTAGTTATCATCAATACCTGCAAGCCAAGAAATTTAAGCGAATCGAAATACAATGAAAGAAGAGCTGAGTGTGAGGCTGCACTTGAGGTATTAAAGGCTAAATATGGTAAGGCAACTCTTTGTGAATACACAATGGCAGAGCTTGATTCTGTTAAGGATAAATTAACAGATAATCTATATAGAAGAGCTCGTCACGCAATTACAGAGGAGATTCGTGTTGAAGAGGCAACAAAGGCTATGCAGGAGGGTAGACTTAAGGATTTAGGTCTATTACTAAATGGCTCTCATAAGTCCTTAAAGGAGGATTATGAGGTTACAGGATTACACCTAGATACGATTGCAGAGGAATTACAAAAATCTCCAATCGTTTTAGGTGCAAGAATGACTGGAGCTGGCTTTGGTGGATGTGCTATCGCATTAGTTAATTCAACGAATAAGGCTGAAATTAATAAGCTTATGGATGAAACAAATGAGATTTATCATGAAAAGACAGGAATTTATTATAAGTATTATTACTGTGAATCCTCAGATAAAACAGGAAAAATGGAATAGGTATAACGCTTAAGGCTTTATATAAAAAGAGAGAAAGGTATTTAAATTTATGGAGAACAAATTTGTAGTAAATATCATTCACCGTCCTGAGCTTTCCCCTGAATATGCAGAAAAGGTAGGAGGAAAGAAGGGATTAAAGGATGAATCCCTTGACATTTTCATCTTTCAGCAGGAAATGGCACATAAGTATGGCTTAAAGACAACCATTCAGATTACTTATGCTTCCCTTTTCTCTGATAAGATTTGTGAGCTTGCGAAGGAGCATCATGAAAAATATGGTGATGAAATTGGTGTATCCTTACTAGGACTTCCTTGTAAGGAATTTAAGGA
>JAFPSY010000030.1:0-3481 GCA_017413585.1 Acholeplasmatales bacterium | reverse complement strand
ACCTGTACGGTTGGTCTTTGGGTAGCTAAAATGATATGCATACCGCAGGCTCTTGCCTTTTGTGCAAGTCTTACGATAGAATCATTTACCTCAGCACCACACTGCATAACCAAATCGTTAAACTCATCGATTACAGCTAAAATAAATGGTAGGTTTTCTAATTCTGGATAATCCTTCCTCTTCTTATTATATTCCTCAAGATTTCTAACCCTATTCTTAGAGAAGATTTCATATCTTCTATCCATCTCCTCGCAAGCCCACTTAAGTGCCTCACCCGCTAAGGTTAAATCGGTAATAACTGGTACAGCAAGATGTGGAATATCTCTATAGAAGGTCATTTCAACCATCTTAGGGTCTACTAAAATAAGCTTAAGCTTATCTGGAGAATTCTTAATTAATAAGGAAACAAGTAAGGTATTGATACATACGGATTTACCTGATTTTGTAGCACCGGCAATTAAAGCATGTGGCATATCGGTAATATCCTGATATACACATTTACCATTAATATCCTTACCTAAGGCTACATTCATAGGCTTCTTATCATTGACGAAGGCATCATCAATGATATCACCAAATTTAACGACCTCTGCCTTGTCGTTTGGTGCTTCAATACCTACGGTATTCTTTCCTGGAATTGGGCATAGAATACGTAAGGATTGAACCTCAAGGTTCATCGCAAGGTTATCCCTAATTTGGTTAACCTTTTTAACGTTAACACCTGGGTCAAGCATAATTTCATATAGAGTGAAGGCAGGACCCTTAGTGTAGGAAATTACCTCACCTGCAATACCGAAGGAGGTAAGGGTTTGGTTAATAATTTCCTTCTTTTCCTCAAGCCACTTAGGAAGCTCAGATTCCTCCTTAGAGGATCTTTCAAACATCTTTGCATAATCAATATGATAATTTTTATATTTGTCTTCCTTCTTAAATACAATAGGCTTTTCTTCCTTTTTAGGTGTAGGAGCTTGAGTCTTTACTACCTCCTCTTCCTCTATAGGTTCCTTATTTTCAAGTGGAGTAACCGTTGGATAGTCTCCCTCACTAGCTCTTCTTATAGCCTCTTCAATAGAAATATTTCTATCTACAGGAGGATTATCCTGGAATTTAATTTCAGGAGATTCCATACTAGGCATATCATCAAAGCTAAAGTCTTCTCCCATAGATTCATCCATCTTAAATGGATCCTCCTTAGGCTCTTCTATAACTTTCTCTTCCTTTGGCTTTTCCGTTAGGAAGGATGGAATCGATGTAGGCTTTGCCTTTGGAAGAGACTCCGATGGAGTATTATACTCATATGGAGTATCATCCACATTCAAGTCAAGTGCGAAATCAGGAGTATCTTCGATATTTTCTTCTTCCTTAACCTCTTCTACTATAGGCTTTGCCTCACCCTCATGAACAAATTCATCAAAGTCCTCTTCAAATAAGGATAAAGCCTTCTTTTTCTTTGGTGCCTTTGGTAATTCCTCTCTTTTCTTAAGCTCAGGACCATCTCCACCTAAATATTCTCTTGCTTGCTCATGGTTAAGCATTTGAAATTCATAATATTTCGTTCCATATTTTTTGATGATTTCCTCATCAGAAATATGCTTTTCCTCTGGCTTTCTAATATAATCATAGCCTTGGTCTACATCAATCTTACCAGCATTATCTGGGTAAATAGGCTTATCGTCTACTTGAGATCCATAGGCAGGGGATGCAACATTAATGCCATGAAATTCATTTTTTCTTGCGTTGAATTTAAATTTTTCTGTTAATTGATAGATTTCAAAGGGCTCTTCCGTATATAAAAGTGGAATATATACGGGCTCCTTTACCTTTTTCTTTTTCATTTTATCCCTCCTATCTCATTTAAGCCTTCTTCTTTAGTGGCTTTTTATTATCAAATGATGACTCATAATCATATGAATTATCTCTTGCGACAACAATTCTTTTCTTCATTTTTAATTCTTCATTTTTTGGAGCATCTAAAGTATTTTCAATGCCTTCATCTGCCTCAATTTCCTCTAGTACATTAGAATCAATTTCCTCTGCCTTATTTTGATAAGACTTAGAGAAAATCTTATATGCCTCTTCGCCAACGATTCCAATCGTTGCTAGATAGATCTTTTTCATAATGATTTTTACGGATATATCTACTGTACCCTTTTTTAAAAGGTTAAATGGATTAATGATACTTAAAATATATGAGCCTGTCTTCATTGTATTTTTAAATGCATTACCAACCTCATAGGCCTTAGAATCAAATACCTGCATTGTAGCCTCTGTTAAGGACATAATAGAGGATACCTTATATTTTCTTATAAGCTTTAATACTCTATGATTTAATATTTGATCTAATCTTTCCTTAACATAGGTAATAAGCTCTAAGGATTCATCAATCGTAAGCTCAAAAAAAGGATGCTTAGAATCTGGATAGAATCTAGAAGCAATTCCATAAACTAAATTCATAGATACATATTTGAAATGCTCAAGCTCCTTTTGATCTCCCCTTAGTGTTTTATCATTAAAGGAGGCCTTTGCAATTTGAATCATTTCCTCTGCTTCCCTAACAGATAAATCATTCGCCTGAAGCTTCGCTTTATATTTTTTATCTCGCATAGATAATATGACTACTAAAGCGTAGATTAGGCTTAATAATAACATACCAATCCCAATTCCAATAATAAAGGATAGTATGGTGGTAAAGTCTAAATTGAATATCCAAAATTTAATTGCAAATACCATCTACACCACCTCTATATTATTATATAATATAAAATCGTGTTTTTCAAAGAAATCTATCGAAAAAGAAAAAATGGCTAAAAATAGCCATTTTCACTCAATTATTCCAGACATTTTAAGTAGATATAGGGCATTACCCTTTATACCTGGGCCTTCCTTTAATTTATAATCAAAGGAAATCTTATCCTCATTATAGCTTTCTTCAAAATGATAATTCTTTATACCCTTCGTTTCACATAGCTCAAAATCATGTGTAGATATAATAAATATAGCATGATACATATTGAGCTTTTCTATAACCTTTCTTGAGGCCTCAATACGCTCAAGCGCATTGGTTCCCTTAAAGATTTCATCCACTAAAATCAAGCATTTTTCCTTTTTTATAGCTTGATTAATTTTATTCATTCTTTTAATTTCTGCATAGAAGGTAGATACCCCCTCCTGTAGCATATCGTTGGCTCTAAGCGAGGTATAAATATTAAGGCTTGGTGCCTTAAAGATGACTGCAGGAACGATGGAGGATGCATTTTTTAATAGCATACAAATACCTAAGGTTCTCATAAATGTTGTCTTACCACTCATATTAGAGCCCGTTAAAACAATACCACCATCTAATGTAATGGAATTTGGAATACAATCCTTAACAAAGGGGTGCTTCATATCCTTAACTAGTAGTATATCATTATCCTCTGGAATGGTATATTCTAAATTATCCATACCTATATTTTTGAAGGATAATGCGACTTCAAGTATT
>JAFPSY010000029.1:0-12773 GCA_017413585.1 Acholeplasmatales bacterium | reverse complement strand
AGGCTCAAGTGAGGGTGCACTTGGTACTTGCTTAGAGTTCACTGAAAATATCGTTGAGAAGGGCTGTGCAAATGGTAGTGCATTTAAGTTCCCTAATACAGTTTATAATGCTGCAGGTGGTTATTTATCGATTTGTAGTGGTATTAAGGGATACAATGTTACTGTTACTAATGGCTCACAGTCAGGTCTTCAGGCTGTAGCTTACGCAACAAATATTATCCGTCAGGGCAAGGAAGCATATGTTCTTGCATCTGGTACAGATGAAAATATTGAAGGTATACAAGAGCTTTATACAAAGCTTGGCTATTTATCGGATAAGGTAGTTATGCCATTTGATAATACCAATGGATTTACATTATCTGATGGTTCTACAACTATCGTATTAGAAAATGATAAGAATGCAAATGCTCGTGGTGCTAAGAAGTATGCTAAGGTATTAGGATACGGTATGGCAACTAAGGCTGTTCCATTTGGTAAGCTAAAGGGCTCTGATTTAGGCTTAGATGAGGCTATTAAGCTTGCACTAGAGGATGCAAAGCTTAATGCATCTGATATCGATACTGTATTTGGATTTGCTAATGGTAATAGCGTAGTAGATGCTATTGAATTAGATTCCTTGAATAGAGTATTTGAGGGTCATGCATCTAAATTAAACCTAGTTGAGGTTAAGGACCATGTAGGTGAGGCAAGAGCTGCAGCTGCAGCACTTTCTCTAGCTCATGCATCCTTAATGCTTTCTGGTGAAATTAAAGAGGATATCGCTCATAAGCTAGATGGTACTAAGACTTTAGTTTCTAGTACATCACTAAAGAATGTATTATGTATTTCATATGCAGCTGGTGGTACATATACAGCTGTAATCATTACAAAGTAAAGGTGGAAACAATATGGTAGCAATAGTAACTGGAGCTAGCCGTGGTATCGGTAAGGCTTGCGCAATTAGACTTGCAAAGGATGGATATACCGTAGTAATTAATTATTCTCATAATGATGCTAAAGCACAGGAAGCTTTAGATGAAATTAAGGCAAATGGTGGAGATGGCATGATCTATAAGGCTGATATGTCAAATCCAGAAGAGGTTAATAAGATGGTACGTGAGGTTTCTAAGACCTATGGTTCTATCGATGTTTTAGTAAATAATGCAGGTATCGTTAGAGACCAGCTATTATTAACTTTAACTAAGGAAAACCTTGACCAGTGCTTTGAATTAAATGTAAAGGGATATTTCTATGCTGCACAGGCTTGTGCACTTAAGATGTTCCGTAAGAAGAAGGGCGTAATTATTAATATGTCTAGTGTATCTGGTTCATTCTCACTTCCTGGCCAAAGTGTTTATGGCGCAACAAAGGGTGCAGTCAATACAATGACAAAAACCCTAGCTAAGGAGCTTGCACCATATGGTATTCGTGTAAATGCGGTTGCCCCAGGCTTCATTGAAACAGAAATGCTTGAGGCAATTCCTGAGGAAAAGAAGGAGGAATACCTAAGAGTTATTCCTCAGCATAAGCTTGGTACAACAGAGGATATTGCGAATGTTGTATCCTTCTTAGCATCCGATCAATCCAAATATATGACTGGTCAGATTTTGACTATTGATGGAGGTTTATCTTTATGATCTTAATTAATGAAATCAACGAAAAGATTAAGCAAAGACCACCATTCCAGATGATTGATCGAGTATTAGAAATCACTCCAAACGAGAGTGCTAAGGGTATTAAGTGTGTATCTGTAAATGAGCCATATTTCATGGGTCATTTCCCAGGTGCACCTATTATGCCTGGTGTATTAATCATTGAATCCTGTGCACAGCTATGCTCTTTAGTTTTTGAAGCTGATGGTACAGATAAGGACAATATTTATGTATTACTTAAGGTAGATGGCTTTAAATTCATTAAGGCAGTAATTCCTGGGGATGTATTAAATATTGAGGTAGTAAAGACTAAGATTTTAGGACCAATTACAACCTTCGATTGTAAGGTTTTAGTAGATGGTAATATTTATTCAAAGGGTACCTTATCCTTCACAAAGGTTCCTAAGGATACAATCTACCAAAGATAATAAATAAAGGGTGATTTATATGTGGGGTAATAATGCTAAGAAAAAGGTTTTAGTATTAAACGGCAGTCCAAAACTGAATAAAAGCTCGACTATGGTGATTACTAATGCATTCTTAGAAGGAATGAAGATGCAAGAAGATATCGATTTAGAAATCATTCATGTGCAATCCTTACATGTAAAGCCTTGTATTGACTGCCTATCCTGTTGGGGAAGAACAGAAGGAGAATGCATCATCAAGGATGATGATGTAGCAATGGTAAAGGAAAAGATATTAAATGCGGATATTATCATTGAATCCTTCCCATTATTTTTCTTCTCTATGCCAGGTGTATTAAAGGTTTTAACCGATAGGTTATTATCTATGATGCTAACCTATAGAGGACATAAGCCACCTGAGGATGGTACATCCTTCCATGGCTTAAGATATTATGATCCAAATAAAAGATTTATTGTTATCTCTTCTTGTGCATACACAGAAGTAGATAGAGTATATGATGCAGTTAAGGCTCAATTTGATTTTATTGTGGGTAGTGGTGGCTATACACCTATTTTTGTTCCACAGGTAAAAACCTTAATTGAGCTTAACTCAGAAGCAAAAACAAAAAGATTTATGGCTAAATTCATAGAAGCTGGAAAAAGGTTTATGGAGGTGGGCGCATTAGACCCTTTAACGATTAAAGGTCTATCTAAGCCACCATTTACAGAAGGAGCCTATAAAATATTTTTGAATCAATTTTGGCAGGAGGAAAAGAAATGAAAAAGACATGTACCTTTCAAGATATAAAGAATATGCTCATTGAATGTGCAAATGTAAATGATGAAATTACTCCTGATTCTGTTTTAAAAACAGATTTAGGAATTGATTCCATTTATGCCGTTGAAATGATTTTAGCATTAGAAGAAAAATTTGGAATTCAAATTGAAATGAATGAAATGGACACAATGATGTCTGTAAAAGAGGTTGTTGATATTGTCCAAAGAAAGCTTGAGGTGTAAGCATATGAATCTAGAAGAAATAGAAAAGCTTATGAAGATGCTAGAGAATTCTTCCCTAGCTTCCTTAGAGGTTGAAGAAAATGGCTTAAGAATTCGCCTAGATAAAAATAGCCCTATTCATGAGGTTGTTAAAACAAGTGATAATACAGTTTCTAGTAATACAGTAGAAAAAGTGGAAGAAAAGCCTAAGGGAAAGGAAATTACTGCCCCACTTGTAGGTACCTTCCATCAAGCTCCATATAAGGATGCAAAGCCTTTTGTAACTGTAGGACAAAAGGTGAAAAAGGGTCAAAAGCTTTGTATTGTTGAGGCAATGAAGGTAATGAATGAAATTACATCTCCATATGATGGTACTATTGTTGAGATTTTAGCTAAGGAAAATGATGTAGTTGAATTTGGTAAGCCTTTATTCATTATTGGTGATTAATTATGTTTAAGAAGATTTTAATTGCGAATCGTGGAGAAATTGCTGTAAGAATTATTAGAGCCTGCAAGGAGCTTGGTATTGAAACTGTAGCTGTATATTCTAAAGGTGATACAGAGGCATTACACAAGGAGCTTGCGAATGAGGCTGTATGTATTGGTGATGCATCTCCAAAGGATTCTTATTTAAATGTTGAAAATATTATAACTGCCGCATGCTTATCTGGCTGTGATGCAATCCACCCAGGCTTTGGATTTTTATCTGAAAACCCTGAATTTGCCCGCATGGTAGAGAAATGCGGCTTAACTTTTATTGGCCCAAATCCATCTGTTATGGAGAAAATGGGAAATAAAAATGAAGCAATTCAGTCTATGATCGCTGCTGGGGTACCTGTTGTACCTGGTTCTCATAAGGCTGTAGATTTAGAGGAAGGATTAGCCTGTGCGGATTCCATTGGATATCCTGTATTAATTAAAGCATCTGCCGGTGGAGGTGGAAAGGGTATCCGTCTAGTTGAGGCAAAAGAAGACTTTAATCAAGCCTTCAACGAGGCTAAGGAGGAGGCTTTAAAATTCTTCTCTAACGATGAGGTATATATTGAAAAATTCGTTAAGCACCCTAAGCATGTAGAGGTACAGCTTATGTGTGATAAGCATGGTAATGCGATTCATCTATTTGAAAGAAATTGTAGCTTACAAAGAAGAAATCAAAAGATGATTGAGGAAGCACCATGTATTTCAATTTCTCAGGAATTAAAGAATAAATTATATGATAGTGCCATTAAGGCATGTAAATATATCGGCTATGATTCTGTTGGTACAATTGAATTCTTAGTTGATGATTCTGAGAATTATTATTTTATGGAAATGAATACGAGAGTCCAAGTAGAGCACTGTGTAACTGAGGCAGTAACGAACGTGGATATCGTTAAAAATATGATTAAGATAGCCTATGGACTTCCACTACAGTTTAAGCAATCGGATATTAAGCTATATGGCTATGCGATTGAATGTAGAATTAATGCAGAGGATCCAAGAAATGATTTCCGCCCAACTCCAGGTAAGATTAATTTCTTACATACTCCAGGTGGAATGGGAGTAAGAATCGATTCTGCAGTTTACCCAGGCTATACGATTTCCCCATATTATGATTCTATGATTTTAAAGGTTATTTGCTTTGCAAAGACAAGACTAGAATGCATAAGAAAAATGCGTCAGGCATTAGAGGAATTAATTGTGGATGGTGTAAAGACCACAACAGAATTTGATTATGTATTATTACATCATCCAAGCTTTATTTTAGGACATTATGATACTTCATTTATTGAAGGATTTATAGGAGAATTAAAGGAAAATGGAAAACTCATTCAATAAAAGAAAACAAGAAATCCTAGAATTTAATACCGCAATGGAGGAATTAAACCTAAGAAAGAAATATGCACCACAGGTACCAAAGGAAATCCCTGATGATTTAATTGTTAAATGTCCTGGCTGTGCAAGATTAATTCTTAAGGATAATTATATCCTAGACCATAAGGTTTGTCCTTATTGTAATCACCATGGAAGACTTACAAGTAGAGAGCGTATTATCGATGTCTTAGATTTAGGATATCAGGAGCTATTTACAAGAATTAAAGAGAATTATTTAGATTTCCCTGATTATGAGAATAAGCTTGAAAAGGCAAGAAAGGCTACAGGGGAAGATGAATCTGTAATGTGTGTTTTAGGTAAGATTAATGGTATTAGCGTATGTGTTGGTGTTATGGATTCCTTCTTTATGATGGGCTCTATGGGTAGCGTATGTGGAGAAAGAATTACCAAGCTAATTGAATATGCTACAGAAAAGAATTTACCATTAATTCTATTTACAACCTCAGGTGGAGCGAGAATGCAGGAGGGTGTAATCTCCTTATTCCAAATGGCAAAAACAAGCCAGGCTTTAGCTAGATTTAAGGAAAAGGGATTATATATTGCTGTACTTACAGACCCAACGACAGGTGGTGTTTCTGCATCCTTTGCATCCTTAGCGGATATTACGATTGCAGAGCCTAACGCATTAATTGGATTTGCAGGAAAAAGAGTCATTGAAAGAACGATTAAGGAAACATTACCAAAGGAATTCCAAACAGCGGAATTCTTACTTGAAAAGGGATACCTTGATATGATTTCTGACAGAAAGGATTTGAAGAACACCTTAAGTACATTACTTAAGCTTCATAACTATAAATAAAATGATTTTAGAAGAAAATGAAAAGAAAATAAGTATTCTAGAGGAGGAGCTTTTATCCCTTGATCCTTCTGATGAAAGAGCTATTGAGCTAAAAAAAGAGCTTAAGGCATTAAAGAAAGAGACCTATTCGAATTTATCTGCATGGGATAGAGTATTAATCGCAAGAAGCGAAAAAAGAATTAAATCTAAGGCTTTAATTGATAAGCTAATTACGAATTTTATTGAGCTTCATGGAGATCAGTACTATTCGGATGACCAATCCATTATTGCAGGACTTGGCTTCTTAGGTGAAATGCCTGTAACTGTGCTTGCCCAGGCTAAGGGTGAAAATTTAAATGATAATTTAAAAAGAAATTTTGGAATGACCTCTCCTGAGGGCTTTAGAAAAACATTAAGGCTTGCTAAAGAGGCTGAAAAATTCCATAGACCAATATTAACGATTGTAGATACCTCAGGTGCATACCCTGGTAAGGGTGCAGAAGAAAGAGGCCAGGCTCGTGCGATTGCTGAAAATTTATATGAATTTTCTAAGCTTAAAACTCCAGTAATCTGTATTATATTATCTGAGGGTGGATCTGGTGGTGCTTTAGCACTTACGGTATCGGATTACATTTATATGTTTGAAAATGCAGTATATTCTGTATTATCCCCAGAAGGCTTTACCTCTATTCTATTTAAGGATAAGGTTCCTGTTTCTGAGGTTGCAGAGGTAATGAAGCTTACCAGCCGTGATTTAATGAATTATGGAATTGCCGATGAAATAGTAGAAGAGCCACTTGGTGGTATTCGCTATGTATCCGATAAATTCAGTGATCAACTAAAGGAAAGATTAATTGCTAAATTTAATGAGCTATCATCTAAGGATACAGATGAATTACTTGAAAATAGATATCAAAAATTCCGTAAGATAGGAAGTGTTTTATAATGAAAATTGCATTTTTATTTGCCGGTCAGGGTGCCCAATATGTTGGACAGGGTAAGGATTTTTATGAGAATCTAGATTTCGCAAAGGAAATCTATGATAAATATCCAGATATAAAGGAGATTTGCTTTCTAGATAGTAAAAATCTGATCAATCAAACAGCATATGCACAGCCTGCAATGCTACTTACTGGCTATGTTATTGCAAATGCACTTAAAAAGGAAGGTATAGAACCAGAATATACCTGTGGCTTATCCTTAGGTGAATATACCGCATTAGCCTTTGGTGGTGCTTGGGACTTAGATTCCGCCTTAGATATCATAAAAAACAGAGGAAGAATCATGCAGAATGCTCTACCTTTAGGTACTACAAAAATGGCAGCCATTATTGGTTTAGATAGAGAAAAGGTACTTGAGGGTATAAAGGTTAGCGATGGTATTTGTGAGGTTGCAAACTACAACTGCCCAGGCCAAATCGTTATTACAGGTGACAACAAGGGTGTCGATTTAGCAATGGAAAATATGGCAAAGCTTGGTGCACTTAAGGTAGTAGAATTAAATGTATCTGGTGCTTTCCATTCCTCATTCTTGTTAGATGCATCAAAGGAATTAAGAGGTGTATTAGATAAATACACTCCAAATACTCCAAAATATAAGATGATTTATAATGTATCAGGAAAAGAAGAGAATAGACCTTTAAATGATATTTTAGAAGATCAAATTCATTCTTCTGTATATTTTGAAGATTCTATTAAATATTTAATGGAACAAGGTGTAGATACATTTATTGAAATTGGACCTGGTAAATCCTTATCTGGCTTTGTAAAAAGAGTAAACCGTAAGGTAGGTATTTATACAGTTACAGATTATGAGTCCTATTTAGCATTATTAGAGGCATTAAAGAAGTAATATGATAAAGAAACTAAATTGGGAATATGATGCAAAATATTCCTTCTTTCTTGTAGATGAAATAGAATCTACGAATACCTATTTTAAGGAGCATGCAGAGGAATATCCAGATAAATCTGTATTAATTGCCTTAAGACAAACGAAGGGTAGAGGTAGATATAATAGAGTATGGGAATCTAAGGATGATATCACATTTTCTATATTACTTAAGCATAACGCAAGCTATAATGTTATAGCACCTCTTGCCTTATGCTTAGCCCTTTATAGCTTAGGCTATGATACAGGCATTAAATGGCCTAATGATATTTATATGCAGGATAAGAAGCTTGCAGGCATTTTAATAGAGGATTTATATCAAATTACATTTAATAGTGCGATTATTGGTATAGGATTAAATATGAGCGATAAAGAAGAATATAATGCCATTGGCTTAAATTCAAAATTATCCAAATATGAAATTATAGATACTATATTAGTAAAACTTGATGAGCTATTACAAATGGATATCAAGGATTTAATAGAGCTATACCGTAAAAAATCGATTGTCATTGGTAGAATGGTCTATTACCATGATAAGCTATTTAAGGCTATAGGTGTATCCGATTTAGGCTATTTAATCCTAAAGAATGATCATGAAGAGATTTGTATATCCTGTGATGAAATTAATTTAAAGGAGTCATTAAGATAATGAAGGTTAAGGATTTATGTTTAATGACAGTATGCTTATGCATATTAATCATATGCTCTAAAATAGCAGTACCTATTGGTGTTATCAGCATAACACTTCAAACATTCGCTGTAGCTATTATTCCATATATCTTAAAATGGAAAAGAGCTTCCATCGTACTTACAGCCTATATCCTAATGGGATTAATAGGAATTCCTGTATTTAGTGATGGTGGAGGATTCTTTTATGTTTTAAAGCCATCCTTTGGCTTTATTTTGGGCTTTTTAGCATCAACATTCATAACAGGGTCTAATGTATTAAAAAACTCAAAAATCGCTGGATTAATCAAAGGATTATTAGGCTTACTTACCTTAGATCTTATTGGTATGATTTATATGTATTTCATATTAAAATATTATATTGGAAGCGATAAGGCATCCATTTTATATGTAATACAGGTAGGCTTCCTACCATTTATTTTAAAGGATTCTATTAGTGTTGTATTAGCTTATATAATCTCATTAAGGCTTAATCCTATCCTAGATAATATGCAATTATCTAGTAAGGAATATATTGAGAAAGAAACAAAAATGTAGTCGAAAGGGTAAATTTATTTATTTACCTTTTTTTCTTTTTGGGTTACAATAACATTGAAATAGTTTCAATAATATTAAGGAGGTTATATCATTATGAAAAAATTAATAAAAGTCAGTAGTGCTTCTTTAGCCTTATTGTCCATCTTTTTTATAGCATCCTGTGGGGATGAGGCGATTAATACAAGTAGTATTATTGAAGATATTGAAAAAGGTAATTTTGTATGGAATGAGGATAATAGCGCAAGCTATGTTTATAAAACAGAAAATGGTGAAGAGCTAACCGTTACCGCTAAAATTACCTCAAACGTTATAAAGGATGCAACCTGTATAGATGAAGGACAAAAGGAATACAAGGCTGAAGTTGAGGTTTTAGGCAAGACATATTCTGATTCTAAAATCATTACAATTCCTGCCTTAGGCCATACTATGGAGCATTATGATAGAGTAGAGCCTACGCATTTAGCTTCAGGTCATGTAGAATATAATCAATGTACCTCTTGTGGTAAATATTATGATATGGATGGTAATGAAATTACAGATGTTTCTATTCCAGCTTTATCTAAGGAAATCTCCTTAGCTATTAATAGTGATAAATATGCATTAACCCTAGTAGAGGATAATGAAAATGCCATCCAGTGGAAATTAGAGGCTAGTGAGGTTAAAGTTGGAGATGCTATAAAGCTATTCCTTAAAGATGGAAGTGAATATTCCTTCTATAATATGGATGGTATTGATGATGATTATAAAGTAACTGTCGATGCAACCGATGTAACATTTAATGTCGTTGCAACACCAAATGGTGTGGCTATTAGCTTAGAGTATGAAACGGAAGAAAAGGGAATTTTTGTTGAAGTAACAAATGAATCAGGAGTTACTTTATACCCTATGTCAGAAATCAATTATAATTTTGGTACTGAAACAAATAGCTATGTATATGGTTATATTTCTCTTTTAGTTGGTGATAAGGTTTTAATTAAGGATACAATTAATGATAAAACCTATGGTTATGATGATATTTTAGAATCAGAAATTTGGAGAAGTCATTATTTCACTTGTGGTGATAATGGAGAAATTATCATAAATACAACCGATAGAGTCGGCTTTGAATTTAGTAGAAATGGTGATGAAAAGCTTACCTTAGCATTTGTTCATGACCCTGTAACTGTTACTAGTATGGAAGTAGCAGTAAAGGGTGAAGTGGATACAGCCCCTTTAACAAAAAATACAATTAGTGAGGATTCAAATGAATATGGTTATGCACTTCATGTGCTAAACCATGAATCAACAGTAAATGCAAGTGATATTAAAGAATATATTTTGGCTAATGGTTATATCGTTTATCAAATTGAATTACCAATAAGTGCTCCTATGTCTATTTGTTTAAAGGATAATTCAGGTAATACTTATGGATATTCTGTATTTGAATCCAAATATAGTAGTTCTGATTTTACTTATTCAAATGATGAAGGCTATATTCATTTAGAAACAAGTGGTACTTATGTAATTATGTTTATTCCATCTTGTGGTAATATTACAATTTCCTTTGCACCTGCATCAGCATCTTCAGATGCTTATTATATGACAAGTAAGGAATCATCCTTTACAGGATTAACAAAGGATAGTAACAATATAGTTACAGTATCTAATATTGATTTTGACAAGAATGGCTATATAGCATTTACAGATTCTTCATATAATATGCTAACAGTTACCTTAGATACAACAACTGACTTTATTGTATCTTCCACATTACTAATGTGTACTAAGGCAGGTAAATATACACTTACTTTAAATTTAGATACATTAGTTGTACATGTAGATGTAGTTGAATATGTAACTTTAACTGGATTAGTAGATGGTGCTGCTATAAATTTAGGAAGCTATTCTTCTAAAACATTCAAAAGAAATGCAAGTAATGAAGCAGAAGTAGTTGCAGAAGGAATGGTAATTACAGCAGCTAATCAGCGTGTAGCCATTATGGATCCTAATGGAGAAGGAGTAACTGATATTACAGTTGCAAGTGATTCTTCAAGCTTAATTTCATTATTAGCTGCAGGCTCTTATTTCTTAGTATTTGCAGAAACTGGTACATATAATATTTATGTAAATGAAGATACTCATGTTGTAAGAGTTGTAGAAGTAGTTTAAATAATTCGGGATTCTTCGGAATCCCATTTTATTTTTTAGATTTTGCGGTTTTTTCTATCTTTTAAATGATATATAATAAAAATAAGGAGGCGATACGATGAAGTTTCAATTTTTAAATTGGTTAGAATTACCAATTAAAAATGAGGTAGGAGATACCTCTGGAATTGGTTATTTTAAATCTATGGATGAGGAGCTCAATTTCCCTATTGAAATATATGTAGATAATAAGGATTCCTTAAAAGAGGATTCAATATATGATTTAGATGTGATCTTTTATTGTCATGGCATTAATAAAATTGCTAAGGATAAGGAAGAATTTATAAAATTAAATGAACCATTAAATTATGAAGCACAAATCCCTACAGGTGCATTCCCTTTAGATGATAGTGATAAGGATTTTACACCATCTCCAATATCTTTAATGAATGTAACGGTTACAAATATTGTATCTAAAGAAGAAGTACCACATGAGGATAATGTAGTAATACTAGATGCCAAGCTTTTAAGCCTTGAGGTTGAAATCGCAATTATAGCTGAAGCGAAGGAGGATCTTCCAAAGCTTAAGAAGAATAATATTTTATCTGGAATCTTCTGGGCTGAGGCAGAATTATTATAATTATGGACTGGGAAATTAAATATTATTTAAATGAAAATTCCTATAAGGCAGGAATTCCTGCCTTCACTGAAGTGATTCATGGATCTAGGGATTATGTAATCCGTTGGATTCAAAATAGGCTTAAAGCATCTAATTTTAAATATTATGATTTAACACAAAAATAAGATTATAAAAATTGCAAAAATTCAATTTGCAATTTTTTTTATTTTTGGGGTTGCATATTTCGGCAAGCTAGATATATACTTAATGCACACAAAAAATATAATTTGGCTTTTATTCTACGCATAGTTGGCAAAAAACGGGCGAATAGTTTAATTGGTATATTTTAAAAAATGCGTTAGGTAAGCCAAAATTTGTATTTTATCACAATTGAATAATTCCGTATAATGTTATCTCAATTCTTTCTGCTATTATTTTTCGACTACACTTATGGAGGACAATCTTAATATGTGTAAAGAGACTGAATTTAATCAAATGGTAATGGCTACTAAGAGCCATCAGAAGGGAATTTTACGCAAGTATTCCTATTTGGGTAAAGAAGAGCTTGACGATTTAAGCCAGGTAATGCTTGAGGCAATCTTCGATGCTGTATCTACCTTTGACTTTGAAAAGGGTGCATCTCTAAAGACCTATTGCTGCAAGCTTATGGATTGGAGAGTTCAAGAGTATTTATCTAAGAACTCTAGACTTATCTCCTTATCCGTAGACGACTACCAGGCTAGAGCTAAGGTCTTAGCGAAAATGGAGGAGCTGCCTTACGCATCCTTAGATAGAATTGCTAAAGAAACTGGCTATTCTATTAAAGTGGTTCGTAAGTGCTTAACTCCGCTTCAGACCTCATCCTTAGACTCACCTGTTGGTGGGGAGGACGATGATATCTCCTTAGGCGATATCATCCCTGATGAGTGCGTAGAGCAAGACTCCTATTTCAAGGGCTATATCCCATACTTAGATTCTGCTTTATCCCATCTTTCTAATAGAGATGAGGACATCATACGTAAATCCTTTGGTATTGGAGAGGCAAAATATTCTCTAGAGGATATTGCGAAAGCATATTCTGTAACACACCAAATGATTTCCAAATACAAGGCTAAAGCTTTAATCAAGCTTAAGCAAGAACTACTAAAAGCGACTTTTCACGAGTCGCTTTAGTTTTTTTTATATAAACCATATTTTAAAAAAAACACATAAAATGTAAAATAGTTATT
>JAFPSY010000028.1:0-9486 GCA_017413585.1 Acholeplasmatales bacterium | reverse complement strand
TATTTATCGTTCAGAAATAGGGGTATGCAAAATACCTCTAGGGTATTCAAATTCCGATATAGGGGTATGCAAAATATTTAATTTTTTAACGATTACAAGGCTTAGGGTATGCAATTGTATAAAAATTGTGTAACGTTTCCAGAATAGTAGAATAGGTTTAATACGTTAGGTATTAAGCCTTTTTATTTCTATTTATAATATGCTATAATTGATTAAAGAATTCGATATAAATATAGTATGATTACAAATGATGGAGAATGAATATGGTTAAGTTTAAAATAATAAATAACACTATTTATGATGCAAACATTTCTAAAGGTGAAAAAATAATAGAAATACCTAATGGAGTATTAAGAATTAAAAAAATATATATTACTAGAGATGTAGAAAAAATTATAATTCCAAAATCCGTTGAAATAATTGATTTAGATGCATTTGAATATGCAATTAATCTTCGAGAAATAATATTAATAGATAATGATAATTTTATTGTTGAAAAAAAGTGCTTATATAATAATAAAAAAACAATTATATATCTTGCAGAAAGAGATATTGTCAATTCGTTTAATACACCTTTACAAGTTAGATATATTTCAGCTTATGCATTCGCTCATTGTAGTTTTTTAAAAAGTATTAAGCTAAATCAAAATATAAAGTATATTGGTGCTTTTGCGTTTATTGAATGCCTTAATTTGATAAAAATAAATATTCCTGCTATAAATGAAATAAATTTACATGAAGCAACCTTTGAAGGTTGTAATTCATTAAAAGAAATTGTTATTCCTAAAAACATTAAATCATTAGGAAAATGTCTATTTTATGAATGTGATAGCTTGGAAAGAATTATCATTGAGACAAATCAGATCAAAATAATTCCTTTCCAATGCTTTGCATATTGTGAAAGATTATTAAATATTGATTTTAAAGAAGGAATTAAAGAAATAAAAGAAAATGCCTTTATGGGATGTAAATCACTAGAAAGAATTTCACTTCCAAAAAGTGTTAATAAAATCGGTTTGGATGTATTTTTAGATGTAGAAAATGTAACAATTGAAAGTGAATCAAGCTTTGTAAAAGATTATTGTATAAATAATAAAATATCTTGTATTAACTAACAATTATAGGCTTAGATGGCGCAGCTTAAGCTATGGAGGGTGAATTTTATTAACAATACTTACCATACACACCTAAGATTATCAAGTGATGTTTTGCATCACTTTTTTATTTCATAAAAAAAAGATGTTATGTAATTACCACTTTAGGTAACATAACATCTTTTTTAATTCATTAAGTGAATTACATTTCTTCAAGATAATTGATTCCAAGTAATCTTAATCCTTCATTTAATACAATACGAACGGATTTTGCAAGTGCGAAATTGGTGTTTCTTACAACGATATCCTCTGCATTAATCTTTTCTAGAGAATAGAATTTATTAAAGCTTGATGCTAAGGATAATAAATATTTTGCAACAACAGATGGAGATGCCTCCTCTACTGCTTTTTCAATAGTCATACGGAAGGATGAAATCTGTTTTACAATCTCAAAGTAATAAGGCTTTTCGAATAGATTTTGATCAATATTATTGATATCGAATTCCTTATCTCTTAGGATAGATGCAATTCTTACACCGGTATATTGTAAATATGGTCCTGTTTGACCTTCAAATTTTACCATTGCGTTAATATCGAATTCATAATCTAGGGCACGGAAGTTCTTTAAATCATTAAATACAACTGCACCACAGCCTACCTTAACTGCAATTTCCTTCTTATTTTCCATATTTGGATTCTTTTCTTCGATTTGCTTATAGGCTGCATCAATTGCCTGCATAAGGATATCATATAGCTTAACTACATTACCCTTTCTTGTAGACATCTTCTTTCCATCCTTTAATACCATACCGAAATTAACATGGATGATAGAATCTGCTAAATCCTTATAGCCCATCTTTGTTAATACACCCTTAAGCTGATTAAAATGAAGCTTTTGTTCTCCACCTACAACATAGAATGCTTTTTCAAAATTATATTCCTTTTTCCTATAGAATACTGCAGCTAAATCTCTTGTGATATATAATGTACCACCATCACTTCTTTTAATTAATGCAGGTGGAATATCATCGGATAATCTTACAACCATTGCGCCTTGGTCTTCTTCTAGGATGCCCTTTTCCTCAAGCTCATTTACAACAGGATCCATCTTATCATTATAGAAGGCCTCACCATTATAGGAATCAAAGGATACGCCAAGTAAATCATAGATTTGTTCAGATTCCTTTAAGGATTCTTCTCTAATCCATTTCCACATTTCAACATATTTAGGCTCTCCAAGCTCAATCTTACGGAAGGCCTCTCTTGCCTCTTCAGCAATTTCAGGGTGATCCTTTTCTTCATTATTTACTCTTACATAAAGGCTTGCAAGCTCATTGATTGGGTCCTTTTTAATAACCTCAATGTCGCCCCATTTTTCGATTGCAACAATCATTTTACCAAACTGTGTACCCCAGTCACCTAAATAATTGATGGCAACGGTATGATATCCACACTTCTGTAAAATTAATTTTAAGGAATTACCTATCATAGTACTTCTTAGGTGACCTACAGAGAAGGATTTTGCAATATTTGGTGAGGAATAATCTAGTACTACAGTTTTACCTTCACCAAGATTACTTTTACCAAATTCAGACTCAAGGGTTACACAATCCTTAATAATTTTTGCAGAAAGCTTTGCCTTATCCACAAATAAATTAATAAATGCACCGGCATTAGAAATAGAATTGATAGGTAAATCAAAGGATTTAATTTCCTCTATTGCTTCATTTACAATTTCAGGCATTGGCTTTCTTAGTGCCTTAACAACCGTAAACATAGGAATGGAAATATCTCCCATTTCTGCCTTCTTTGGGCTTTCTACTACGATAGCTAATTCGAAATTATATTTTTCTTTATAATAAGCTTCAAGCTTTTCTTTAATGGATATTTTAATTTGTTCAATCATGTCCTATTCTCCTTTAAAAAGTAAGGCTGAGGTTTTCCTCAGCCAAGTTTATTATTCACCTAATTGTGCATAGCTAAATGCTTTTGCAAATTGAATCTCCCAATTGTATTCAGAAGATTCACTAGCTACTTGAGAATTGTAAACTAGCTTACCATCCTTAAATACGAATAATGCAGCATAATTCTCTAGGTCAATTGCAGCCGCATCTGTACGGCCTTGATTTAGCTCATCCTCCATAGCCTTTAGGGTTGTCTTATATTCTTCTGTATCCTTTGTGTTATTATCGATTGCAGATTGAACATAATCAGCAATATATAAATATACTGTATCTACCTTGTAGGATTCAGCAGTTTCATTAATGGTATATAAATATCTTAAGAAATCTGCAGATGTATAAGTACCATACCATACATAGGTATAATCTGAGCTGTTCTTTTGGGATACTAAGCTTGAATGATTTGTCATCTTAAATACATTCTTTTCTGTATCAATAGTGTATACAGTTTGAGATTCAGATGCATTGAATTGTTCAATTGCTTCATTTACTCTCTTTATATCTCTACCTGAAAATTGTCTTACTAAAGCTAAGGTTAGGGTTACCGCACCAATAAGTGCAATTGCTCCAATTAGGAAGCCTAATTCCTTAGTCCATTTAAATTTTACCTTATTTCTTTTACTCTTTGATGCCATATATATAAACTCCTTAATAGAATATATTCTATTCACAATTAAACATTATGCCATATCATTATATCAAATTCAAGCATTTTAAGCAATAGAAAAATCTAATTTTTATATATCAATTCCGTCCACAACAAAAATGATATTTTCGCTTCATTTTCGAAAAAATATAAATAATTTTTGTTTAATTTTTTCGTAAATTTATCTTGAATGGCATCGAAAGTAAGACTATAATTAAAAGTGAAGATATGTAATATCTTAGGAAAGAGGTGCCACGATGAAAGTTTTGCTTGTTGCAAGTGAAGGTGCTCCATTCGCAAAGACTGGTGGTCTTGCAGACGTAATTGGTGCACTACCTAAGGCATTAAAGAAAAATGGTGTTGATGTTCGAGTAATCATGCCATATTACAAATCCATTAAGGATCAAAATATTGCCTACTACAAGGGATACAATTATGTAAGAATGGGCTCATCCCCTGAATATGCTGGAATATTCCATGCAATAAAGGATGATATCGATTATTACTTTGTTGATTCCGACAAATACTTCTCGAGGGAAAGATTATATGGTTATGGTGATGATGGAGAAAGATTTGCGTTCTTTGATTTTGCTGTACTTGAGGCATTGAGAGTTGTTGATTTCTTCCCAGATATCATTCACTGTAACGATTGGCAAACTGGACTTATTCCATACATTTTAAAGAAAAATTATTATTCCTATAATGTATATAACCGAATTCGTACAGTTTATAGTATTCATAATATTCAATATCAAGGAATATTCCCAATGGATATGATGTCCATTTTATATATGCCATATTCCAATTCTATTGAATTTGGTGGATGCATTAATTTCATGAAAACAGCGATAATGGAATCTGATATTATTACAACAGTATCTCCAACCTATAAAAATGAGGTACTTACAGATTATTATGGTTATAACATGAATAATGTATTAGGACTTCGTTATTTCGATTTCCACGGCATACTAAATGGTATTGATACAGTAAGATATAATCCTGAAACAGATAAATACATTTATAAGAAATATTCTGCTTCTACCTTTGTTTCCGGTAAAAAGGGTAATAAAAAAGCATTGCTTGAGGAATTTGGTCTAGACAATAAGGAGGATGTACCACTATTTGGTATGGTCTCAAGGTTGGTTGATCAAAAGGGAATCGATTTACTAATGCCTATTTTAGATGATGTTATCGTAAACTCGAATGCGAAATTCATTTTAATGGGTAGTGGCGAAAGAAATTATGAGGATTACTTCCGCTCCCTAGAGGCAAGATATCCAAATCGCTTTAAGTGCTATATTGGTTATTCCGATCGAGTTGCACAAAAAATTTATGCAGGATCTGATATATTCCTAATGCCATCTAAGTTTGAGCCATGTGGACTTGGACAGATGATTGCGATGCGCTATGGTACATTACCACTTGTTAGAGAGACTGGTGGACTTAAGGATACCGTTATGCCTTATAACCATTTTAATGGTTCAGGTACAGGATTCTCCTTCACCAATTATGATTCTAATTCTCTAAAGGATGTTATGTATCTAGCCATTGATACCTATAACAATCACAAGGATGATTGGAAAAAGCTTATTAAGCAAGCTATGGAAATGGACTTTAGCTGGAATGCATCAGCTTTAGTATATATTGATTTATATCGTAAATTACAACAATAGAAAAGGAAGTTTATTATGAGTGAAACATTAGCATTAATTTTAGCTGGTGGACGTGGATCTAGATTAGATATTCTATCAGAGAAGCGTTCTAAGCCAGCTGTTCCCTTCGCAGGAAAATTCAGAATCATCGATTTCGCATTATCGAATTGTACAAATTCAGGAATTTTCCAGATTGGTATTTTAACACAATATTTACCATTGTCCTTAAATGAGCATATTGGTGTTGGAAAGCCATGGGACTTAGACCGTAGAGATTCATTTGTTACACTTCTTCAGCCAAACAATTCTTGGTATAACGGAACTGCAGATGCTGTAAGAAAGAATTTGGATTTCGTTAAGCGTTATGCATCCAAATATGTATTAATCATGTCTGGTGACCAAATCTATAAGATGGATTATTCTAAGCTTATTGAGCAGCATAAGCGTACAGGTGCAGATTTAACTATCGCAGCTAAAATTGTACCTATGGAGGAGGCATCTCGTTATGGTATTTTGGAAACCGATGAGAATTTAAGAATTAAAAAGTTCGTAGAAAAGCCTAAAAAGCCTCAATCCAATAAGGCTTCTATGGGTATTTATGTATTCTCAACAGATGCTTTAATTGAAGCTATTGAATCTCATCCAGATATCGATGATTTAGATTTTGGCTTCCATATAATTCCTGAAATGATTGAAAAAAAGAATGTATATGCCTATGAATTCTATGATTATTGGCAGGATGTAGGAACATATGATTCTTACTTAGAGGCTAACCTTGAATTAACTGGTGATTCTGCCTTAGATTTATATGATCCAAAATGGAAGATTTATACAAAGAGTGAGGATTTACCTCCAGTAAAGGTTGGTCGTCATGCTTCTATCCAAACATCATTAATCTCTAATGGTTGTATTATTAATGGCGAGGTTATTCACTCTGTATTATCTCCAGGTGTTGTTGTAGGTAAGAATACTACGATTCGTGATTCTGTCATTTTAAATGATGTAATCATTGGTGATAACTGCAAAATTGAAAAGACAATTATCGATAAGAATACAGTTGTTGGTGATTATTCTATCATCGGTACAGGTCGTGATTTAACACCAAACAAGGATAATCCTAAGCTATTGTCTAGTGGATTAAATGTCATTGGTAAAAAGCTAATTTTACCAGAAGGCTTAATCATCGAAAGAAATGTTCGTGTATTCTCTTCTGCAAAGCCAAAGGAAATTACAGTAAAGCATATTACCTCTGGTGATTCTATTGGTACACCAAAGCTATAAAATAAAACTGGTACATTCGTAAAATAGACCCTATAAGGTTGACACTTATAAAAAAGTGGATTCTACCTTATAGGGTCTTTTTGTCGTTGTTAAAAATAGAAAAGAAAAAGATTTGGAATAAAAAACCAAATCTTTTATATCTAAATTATTGTCTTTTATCAGAAATAGTAAATACAGCGATAGTACCAGGACCACTATGTGCTCCAATAACTGGTCCTATATCTGTAATAACCACCTTGGAATCAAAATGCATTTCTGCATATTTCTTTTCCATATAATCCTTACAATATAGTGCATCCTCAAGTGCATCTGCATGAGATACGATAGTAATAAAATGAGCCTTTGTATCAAGTCCAGCTAATGCATTTTCACAAGTAGCATTTAATGCTGCTCTTCTACCATGCTTTTTCGCTAGGGCAACTAAATGTCCTTCATTATCCACATGTAATACTGGCTTAATATTTAATAGCTTTGCGGCAAAGGCTGCAGTAGCCTTAATTCTTCCTCCACGCTTTAAATACTCTAAATCTGCAACTGTAAAGCTATGCTTTACATGAAGCTTTAGATTTTCTAGATATTCCTTATTCTCCTCTAGGGTTGCGCCTGAATTTTTCTTCTGTACGGCCATCCATACCAATAATCCTTCACCACCAGATGCACATAAGGAATCCACGATTTCAATTTTAGCATCAGGATAATCTAGCATTAATTGTTCACTTGCAAGCCTTACTGCATTAAAGGATCCGGATAATCCAGAGGAAAAGGAAATATATAATACATCTAAATTCTTATCTAATACTGGCTTTGCATGCTCCATAATATAATTTACATTAAGCTGTGCTGTTTTAGGTGTACTACCATTTTCCATTTTTTGGTAGAATTCCTTTAATCCAATTTCTCTTCCATCTAAATAATTCTTATAGTCCTTTCCATCGATAGTGAATGTCATAGGTAATACAAGAATTCCTAATTCCTTTGCCATTTCATCTGTTAAATCGATTGTTGAATCCGTTACAATAATGTAATCCTTCATACTATCTACCTCTTTTCTTTTTCTTTTGATCATTTCTCTTTAAGCGAGTCGCTAAATCATCAATTTGTGCCTGACGCTTTTTCTTATATCCAGGCTTAACCTTTTTCGCCTCTGGAATATATTTTGCAGCTTCCTTTTGATAATCTGTTTTAGGCTTAATTCGATCTAATCTTGTATTTCTTCCTTTATATGGTACAAGCTCACCAGATTTAAATTCAAAATAAGAAGGCTTTATTTTTTTCTTATTTAAGGAATCTAAATAAGCATCATCAATCTCCTCATATAAGGAATATACAATACCATCCTTATGCATTCTACCGGTTCTACCTGACCTATGTAAATAGAATTCATAATCCATTGGTAATTCATAATTAATAATATGAGATACACCTTCAATATCAATACCTCTTGCAGCTAAATCCGTTGCGACTAAATATTGATATTTCAACGCTTTACAATCGTTTAAAACTCTTTTTCTTTCTCTTGGAGTTAAATCCCCATGCATCGCACCAACGAAATACCCTTCGCTTGCAAGCTTAGCTTGAAGATCAATAACCGTTTCCTTTTTATTTGCAAATATAATACATAAATAAGGCTGAATCGTTTTAAGTAGCATATCTAAGACCTCAAAGCGATCCTTATGCTTAAGAGGAAGCCAAATATGCTCTATCTTTTGATCATTTGTATTATTTATATCTACAAATTCAACATTAGTCATATATTTTTTTAAATAAGGTAAAATCTTTTCTGCAATTGTTGCACTAAAGAACATGCATCTTGCATCACTTACAACCTCTGTTATAGCATCTAAATCCTCTTGGAAGCCATTTTCAAAGGTCATATCTACCTCATCTACAATAAAATACTTCGATGTATAAATCTTTAAAGCATTTACAGTAATCGATAAATCCTTAATCTTACCTGGGGTACCAATAACGATTTGAGGCTGTAAGCCCTCAAGCTTTGAAACCTCTTTTAACCTGTCTGTACCACCACTATAAAGCTTTATATCGATACGTTCTGGACAAAAGGATGCAATATGCTGTGCCATCTTATAGATTTGCATTGCAAGCTCCTTTGTAGGGGCAACAATGGTTGCTTGAACCTTATTCTGCTTTTCATCTAAATCCTGGAAAATTGGAATTAAAAAGGCATGTGTTTTACCTGAGCCTGTTTTTGATTTTGCTAAAATATTTTTTTCAAGCTTCATTTTATTAAATACTGCCTTTTGAACCTCTGTGAAGGATTCGAATCTTAAATCCTTTAAAGCTCTTACGATATAATCCTTTAATTCAAGTCCATCAAATACCATAGCATACCCTCCTTCCCGTTACAAAAATTTAAAATTTGTAATCTATGTTAATTTTACAACCTATTTTATATTTTTTCCAAAAAGAAATCAACCTTGTTTTTCTTTTTTCCTATATAATGCCATTTTACCATACTTATTTTGAAATTCATGAATCATTTCATCTATGATGATTTCCTTTTTCATTACATCATCCACATTAAATATATTATATTCCTTAGGAAGACTATCCTTTTCCACTAAGCCAGATAATCCAACACCAAGTAATCTATAGGATTTATCTTTTTCTACATTTTCTTCAATCAATTCACTTACAACACTATAGATCAAATCAAAATCATCACTAAAATCCTCTAATTTGGTTTGCCTTGTTATCGTATTAAAATCCGAATCCCTAAGTGTAATTGTTACGGTTTTACAAAGGGAGGATTCCTCCTTCATTCTAGCGATTACACTTCTTGTCATCTGTCTCATTTCATATAGCATATCGGATAAGGATTCCTTATA
>JAFPSY010000004.1:0-1839 GCA_017413585.1 Acholeplasmatales bacterium | reverse complement strand
GTAGATTTTAAGAATACAATCATCATTATGACATCAAATATTGGTTCTGATATTCTTCTTTCTCATGATGCAAATAAGGAAGCTATGGTAAATCAATTATTAAAGGAAAACTTTAAGCCAGAATTCTTAAATCGTATCGATGAGATTATCACATTTAATCCTTTAACAAAGGATGTACAATTAAAGATTGTTACAAAGATGCTAAAGAATTTAAATATGCGATTAATTACTCAGGGTATCGATATGACTTTTGCGGATTCACTAAAGCAATATATTCTAGATCAAGCCTTTGATGAGGCTTATGGTGCAAGACCAGTAAAGAGATATATTACAAAATATATTGAAACATTCATTGCAACAAAGATTATAAAGGGCGAATTAAAGCCTAATGTTCCATATGTTATAGATGCAGTAAATAATGAAATAAGATTACTTCATAAATAGTACATTGAGCCACTTTTTGTGGCTCTTTTCTTTTGAAAAAGAAAAAGGGCATAGCCCTTATCTTAAATACCAATAAATCCTAAAATTGCTAATACAGCAAATACTACAAATAGTATAGATAATACAAGTAAAGCTGTTTTATTCTTGATTGTAGTTCTAAGCCAAGTCCAACCAAAGACTAAAGCAATTACAGTTAATACGATGGATGCAACCATTTTAATATTGCCGAATACTCCTGCAACAGCTGGAATCCAGTGTAAGCACCATGCGATACCTGCAGCAAATAAAATGACGAAGGCTAAGAAGCCTACCCACCAAGCTAATGTGTTCTTTTTCATTATAAAATCCTCCTTAATTTCCCTTTTATTATATCACTATTTCTTTTCTATGATTCTCATTTTTGCAGAATGTGCTCGATTATTTTCTTCTAGCTCCTCTTCGTTTGCAACAATAGGCTTTTTAGTAATAAGCTCATATGGTGCTTCTATATTAACAATAGGAACTCCCTTTGGAATATCTATGATACTTCTTTCCTTAAATACCGTTTTACAAATTCTATCCTCTAGGGAATGGAAGGTAATCACTACTGCTCTGCCTTTAGGATTTAGCATATCTAATGCATCATTAATGGAAACCTCAAAAACGCGAAGCTCATCGTTTACAGCAATTCTTAAGGCCTGGAAGGTTTGTTTTGCAGGGTGTCCCTTTTTGGATAATACCTTAGCAGGTAGGGCACTTTTAATCACATCTACTAGCTCAAATGTTGTATGAATTCTCTTTTTTTCTCTTTCGCGCTCAATCGCTCTTGCGATTTGCTTAGAAAATGGATCTTCTCCATATCTTGTAAAAATTCGCATTAAATCATTAAAGCTCCATGTATTTACTATAATTTCCGCAGTTAATTCCTGGCTTTGATTCATTCTCATATCCAGTGGTGCATCATAATTATAGGAAAATCCTCTTTCTGGTATATCAAATTGGAAGGAGGAAACTCCTAAATCATATAATATACCATCGATTTTCTCTACACCAAGCTTGTTTAATTCACTCTTTATATTTACAAAATTAGATTTAATGAAGGTATAATTCTCCTTAGAAATAGGATCTAATACCTCCTTGCTTCTAGTATAAGCATATTCATCCTGGTCGAAGCAATATAAATGTCCTGTAGTAAGCTTAGATAGAATATGAGAGGAATGTCCACCACCACCTGTAGTAGCATCTACATAGATTCCATCTGGTTTAATATTTAAGCCTTCTATTGCTTCATTTAATAAAACACTTTTATGTATATACATAATATCAACTCCTCATTCATTATAAATGAATTAAAGTGTAAAATCTATCATAAATAGAAAATAGGCTCCCCTGGAGCCTATTTCTATCAGTAATATT
>JAFPSY010000003.1:0-13735 GCA_017413585.1 Acholeplasmatales bacterium | reverse complement strand
CGGCTCTTTTAATCTTTCTGGTGAAATATTAAAAACAGTAGATGAAATTGAAGAATTTATGGAAAAGAATAAGAGGTAGTATATGAATAAGACAATTTTAAAGAATTATGCAAAGCTAATCGCAAGAGTTGGTGTAAATGTTCAAAAGGGACAGGATGTAAATATTACAGCAAATGTCAACGATGAATATTTTGTAAAATATGTTGTTGAGGAATGCTATAAGGCTGGCGCTAGAAAGGTTACTATCGATTGGGTTAGTGATATTTCGGATAAGCTTGCTTATAAATATCAAAAGGTTGAATCCTTAGCTGAATTCCCAGTATGGAAGGAAGAAAAATTAAAATATCAGGTAGAAAAGCTTCCTGCAAGAATTTTTATTGATTCCTCAGACCCAGACGCAATGGCTGGAGTAGATCAAGAGAAAATGACTGCGGTAAGAAGAATTATTGGTCCAAAGACATTACCATACCGTGAGCAAATGGAAAACAAATACCAATGGACAATCGTTGGTATTCCTGGTGTAGATTGGGCTAAGAAGATTTTCCCTAAGGAAACCAAAAATAACGCAATGAAAAAGCTTTGGGATGCAATTCTTACTACTGCAAGAATTTATGGAGATCCAATTAAGAATTGGGAGGAGCATAATAAGAATTTACATGAAAAATATACAAAGCTTAATGATTTAAAGATTAAGACTCTATATTATAAAGCATCCAATGGTACAGATTTTAGCGTATCCTTAAAGGATTGTATGATTTGGAATGGTGGAGATGAAACTACACTTAGTGGAGTAGTATTCCAACCAAACATGCCAACAGAGGAATGCTTTACATCTCCAGATAAGAATTCTGCAAATGGTATCGTTTATGCTGCAAAGCCATTATCTGTTATGGGTAAGGTTGTTGATAATTTTGGATTTAGATTTGAAAATGGTAAAATCGTTGAGGTATTAGCTAAGGATCCATCTCATAAGGAATTACTTGAAAAGCTAATCAGCCTAGATGAGGGTGCAAGAATGCTTGGAGAGGTAGCTTTAGTACCATTTGATTCTCCAATCAACCAAACAGGCCTATTATTCTACAATACATTATATGATGAGAATGCTTGCTGCCACTTAGCTATTGGTAGAGCATTTAATGAATGTATCAAAGATTTCGATAAGATGAGTGAAGAAGAAATTAAGGCAGTAGATTTAAATACATCTATGATTCACGTCGATTTTATGATTGGTACAAAGGATCTACATATTGAGGCAGATACCTATGATGGAAGACACGTAGTAATCTTTGATGAAGGTACCTGGGCAATTTAATGGAAGAAATTAAAATTGTAAAATTTTTTGGATTCTCTTCAACCTATGCTCCCTTTTATAGCGATGAATTCACTGTCGAGCGTGATGGGAATGTTTATTATAATGGAATTATAAATGAAAGAGAATATCATTGGGAATTTCATACAAAATCGGAAGGCTTTACCTTATCTTTCACTGGCCTTGTAATTGAATTATTCCAATCCAATTTCGATCAGATTATTAAAGATGATAAGAAAAATGGCTATAAAATAGAAATCATTACAGAGGACGATAGTCATTATATTTATACCTTCTATGGATTAATGGAAGAAAACGATCAGGAATCCTTAAGAAACATATTGACGGAATTCATTCCAATCTTTGAAGAATTACCAGAATATATGGAATCTAAGGAAGAGGATTATGAAAATGAAGAGGAATTCTTAGAATCATAAGAACAGTAATTTATTAGGGGCGATTTTCCTCGCCCCTATAAAATACTTAAAAAAAGTAAAAATTGTTGTGTCAATGACTTTTGAAAAGTTCCTATAATTTATTTAACATAAGCACTGTTTTTCTCGTATTCAAGGCGGTGCTTTTGTTTTGCCACGAATGCGTCAAATGATGATTTCTTCCAAGGGTGAGTCATTGGTGGAATGTAAGCTGGTTTAATCTTTTTATCTATTGACTCATCAAATTCGGGCGATGTTTCTTTATGCTCTGGTAATTCTTTGAGTAAATATACTTTTTCTTCAACAGTCACGAATAATCGTTTATCAAATGTTTGAATTACTAGCCCTGGAGTTCCTTTTCTAAAACATATAACTTGAGTTCCTGTAGAATTTGTAGCTTGATAATATTTGTTATGAAATTTGATTGATGAACCATGATCAAATAGTCTTGATGTAATAATAGATAAAGTTAAGTTAATTGTTTCAATAGATGGTTGATTTTCAAATACAGATGATATATTCTTTCTTTGTAGGGCAAATCTTGCATTGAATTTCGGAAGGTAGGATGTCAGAAATTTATTTGCTTGCTCTATGTTTTTGATGTTGGCTGTTCTAAGTTCTTGGGGCAGCCTATTTTGAAATGTTTGGTTGAATCTTTCGATTCGACCTTTTTTTTGAGGTATAGAAGAAGTTCTAATAGAAATACCTAAAGTCTTACATGCATAGGCAAATTGTGTATATGTATCATTTTCATCAGTTGGATTAGGATTAGATTTATATGTAAATACTGTTCTATTATCAGTAAGGAAGCTTGCTGGTATTCCATATCTTTCAAGTATTTGCTTTAAAACATTATAGTATCCCCATAATGTTTCTTGGTAATCAAAAAATGCCCCTACGACAGTTCCTGTTGCGTCATCTACGGCTAAATGTAATGTTGAATATATATTATTAAACCAACATATTCCTGAGGCATCCATTTGAATTACTTCACCAAAGTATTTAGCTCTAGGTTTTCTTGGGTGAGATGATTCAGAATCTAGAATATGATCGTCAATAATCAAATTCTTATCTACTTCAGTAAGCTTCTTTTTGCTCTCTAATTCTTTCTTTTTTGCTTTTCTAGTACTTTTATTACATAGTGGTGAAATATAGCCAGCAGAAGTTAAAATGTGCCTTAAAGGAGTATATGTTATTCTAATTCCCTCGTCCTCGTTGAGCTTTTCAGTGAAATGATACCAATTATAATCATAGTATTTTTCTTTGTATAATTTGATTATTGTAGCTCTAGTATCATCATCTATAGTTGCTTTAGGCTTACGCCCTGAATTTTTATGTATGAATCCAGCTTTACCCTCTGTTTTATATTTAATAATTAGCTTATTAATATATCTCGGAGTTACACCTAATTTTATTGCTGCTCTATTTTTATTTCCATTTGTATCCACTAATCTTTTAATTATTTCGTAAATTGATTTTTCTTTCATGTTTAAATCCACGCGCTTCATTGTTAACACCTCAATAAGATTATAAAATGTTAAGCGCGAATTCCCTAGGGAATTGTATTCCTTTCTTTTTTTCTTTTGAATATATGGGGACACATTCCCCATACCCTTTGGGAACTAATCAAAAGTTAATCAATAAGATTTTATTAAAAGTCAATCATAAATACTTAAAAAAAGTAAAAATTGTTGTTGACAAGCAATTAAAATTTGATATAATTGAAATGCACGTTGAAAATGCCGCAGTAGTACAACGGTTAGTACATCTGATTGCCATTCAGATGATGACGGTTCGATTCCGTTCTGTGGCTCCAATAAATAACGCAAGGAGCGATGAGCTCCTTTTTCTTTTTTTGTAAATGCTTTTTTACATTATATATATTGTAAATGCTTTTCTTTTTACATTATATCTATTTTGTGTTATTATTTTTGTTGGTTAGCGAGGTAATTATATGATAGAGGTAAAGAATGTTAAATTTTCATATAATAGTCAAGATCGCGCTGTAAAGGGCGTGTCTTTTTCTGTTGCTGATCATGAATGGTTATCGATTATAGGCCATAATGGTAGTGGTAAGTCCACACTTGCTAAGCTATTGATTGGCTTAATTGAACCACAGGCTGGAACAATTTCTTATGATTCCGTAGAATTAAATGAAACGAATGTAGGAGAAATAAGAAAGAGAGTTGGAATTGTATTCCAAAACCCAGATAATCAATTTGTTGGATATAATGTTTTATATGATATCGCCTTTGGTCTTGAGAATCATTTAGTTCCAAGAGAAGAAATGAGAGCCTTGATTGATGAATATATTAAAAAGGTGGATATGGCAGATTATTTATATAGAGAACCAGAAACTCTATCTGGTGGTCAAAAACAAAGAGTCGCTATCGCAGGTATTCTTGCGATGAATTGCGATATTATTATTTTAGATGAGGCAACCTCAATGCTAGACCCACAGGGTACAGAGGAAATCATATCCTTAATTGAGGAATTACATACAAAGTATAATAAAACGATTATCACCATAACGCATGATTTAGCTTTAGCGGAGAAATCCGATAGAATTATTGTCATGAAGCAAGGTGAAATCATAAAGGAAGGAAGTCCTGAGGAAATATTTATGGAAAGGGATATATTATTATCCTCTAACCTAGATATGCCTTTTTCCCTTAAGGCAGCTTATCAGGCTTCTAAAACCGAATTAAATGAGAATAAGGAGCTAATGGATGCCCTATGGGAATATCATTCAACCATGTAACGCATTTATATCCTGGTGTTAAAAGAAAGGAATATACTCTAGCCTTAGAGGATGTTTCCTTAGATATAAATGAAAAGAATGAATTCATCGCAATCGTGGGTAAGACAGGTAGTGGAAAATCAACTTTAATTCAGCATATGAATGCATTAAAGCTTCCAACTAAGGGAACCGTTTCTATCTTCGATAATATTATTACACCAAAGAAAAGAAAAAATCCAAAGCTTAAGAATGTAAGAAAAAGAGTAGGCTTTGTATTCCAATTTCCTGAATATCAATTGTTTGAGGAAACTGTATTAAAGGATATTATGTTTGCTCCAATTAATTTTGGTATGAAAAAGGAAGAAGCCGAAAAAAAGGCTTTGGAAATTGCTAAGCTTTTAGGTATTTCACATCTTTTAAAGAAATCTCCATTCAATTTGTCTGGTGGACAAATGAGAAAGGTTGCTATCGCAGGTATATTATCCTATGATCCAGATATTCTATTATTAGATGAACCAACGAGAGGCCTAGACCCTAAGGGTCAAATAGAAATAATGGAATTATTCTATAAAATTCATAAGGAAACAGGTAAAACAATTATTCTTATTACACATGATATGGATTTAGTATATCAATATGCGACGAGAGTTATTGTATTAAATGATACAAAGATTACCTATGATGGAGATAAGGTTAAATTATTTTTAGATGGTATTTATAAGGACAATAATTTAACAAAGCCTGAGGTATTAAAGCTTATTGATTATTTGAATAATAGATTTCATTATAATATAGATTATAATACCTTCACCTTAGATGATTTATTATCTAAGCTTAAGGAGGTGGCATAATGGAAAATATTGCGTTTGGTCAATATTATCCAGGAAATTCCTGGATATATAAGCTAGATCCTAGACTTAAAATTATAGCTACCATTTCCTTAATTGTATTTATATTCTTAATTCCAATGACATCCATTAATGGATTATATATGATGCTTGGTGCATTAGCCTTATATATTTTAGCCTTCCTAACTACAGGTATTCCTATATTAAAGGTATTGAATGGATTAAAGCCAATATTATTCTTATTGGTATTTACAGTTATACTTCAGCTAATTTATACAACTGGAGAACAAGTAACCTTACTATATACAATACCTATGACGATAGGATTATATCAAACCTTAATTATGGTAGCTTTAATTGTTGGTTACTTCTTTATTAAGAAATATTTACCATTTAAAACTTTATTCCTATTTGTAATATTGTTTATATGCTTTATGGTTATGTGGGATAACCCATTTGAAAAATTCAATTGGAATTTTAATTTCAATTGGGCAAGCTGGGATTTTAATATATATGAGGCTGGTGTAATACGTGCTTCCTTCATAGCCCTAAGAATTGTATTAATGCTTGGTATTACATCCTTACTTACATTATCTACTATGTCTACAGACATTAATAATGGCTTAGAGGCTGTATTATCTCCATTAAAGCTATTTAAGATTCCTGTTGGTATATTCTCTATGCTTATATCCTTAACTCTAAGATTTATTCCTACTTTGATGATTGAAAGTAAAAAGATTATGAATGCACAAGCATCTCGTGGAGTTGATTTTAGTGAGGGAAGCCTAAAGGATAAGGTAAATCAGATTATTGCATTATTAATTCCTATGTTTGTTATTTCCTTTAAAAGAGCTGAGGATTTATCGAATGCTATGGAGGCAAGAGGATATATCGTTGGTGCTAAGAGAACAAAGATTGATGAGCTAAAGCTTAGATGGAGAGATTATCTACTCATAGTATTCTTACTTATTTTGCTTGCTTCAGTCATTTTAGGAAGGATATATTTTGCATGAGATATAAATGTATTTTAGCCTATGATGGCACGGCTTATTATGGATTCCAAATCCAAGAGGATTTACCTACTGTTGAGCTTGAGCTTAAAAAAGCACTAAAGAATGCCTTTGGGTTAGATATTAAGGTATATGGGTCTGGTAGAACGGATAAGGGAGTTCATGCAAAGGGACAGGTTATTCATTTTGATTTAGAAAGTGAAATACCTGCTGAAGGCGTAAAAAGAGCCTTAAATTCCTTTTTACCAAAGGATATATATATTTCTAATGTAGAAGTAGTAAGTGAAGAATTTCATGCTAGATTTAGTGCGAAATTAAAGGAATATAGATATTATATTAATGTTAAGGAATATGATCCATTAACGATTAATTATATGCCCTTTTATAATTATCTAGATTTATCCTTGATGGAGGATGCAATGAAATTATTCTTGGGCACTCATGATTTTAAAGGCTTTGCCTCTGCATCGATTGATGAAAGAAAGGATACCGTAAAAACTATATTTCAAGCAGATATGAATATACTTGATGGTAAGGTTGAATTCATATTTGTAGGTACTGCCTTCTTAAAATATCAAATTAGAAGAATGATGGGATTATTAATTGATATTGGAAGAGGCTATTATAAAAAGGATAAAATTCTTGAGGTTTTAGAGAAGAAGGATCCTTCAATATCCCATAGAGTTATAGAGCCAACAGGATTATATTTATATAAAGTCACTTATTAGTGGCTTTTTATTTTTTCACATAATTTGTCTAAAATTTCCAAAAATTATCTTAAATTTCTCCTATTTTTTATTTCTATAATCTAAATAAAGGTTAGGTGTTAATATGAGAAAGAAAAGTTTAAGATTATTTATAGGAATTGCATCTATTGCGTCTTTATTTACTTTAGCAAGCTGTAATGTAAATACAAATCAAGCGCCTTTAGATATGCCAAATATTATAGGAAATATGGAAAATAATCCACCATTTAATGAAGGCTTTATAGAAAATACTGGTGATGATGCTTTAGGCACTATAGGATCTATAGATATATCTTTGGTTGATGAAAATGTGAACCAAGGAGATTTTGTAATAGAAACCACGGATGGAGCATATACTGTAGAAAATAATATTTATAAGATTACTAGAGGTGGTACATATACCTTATCTGGTAGCTTGGATGGTCAAATTTATGTAATGGTTACTGAGGCAAATGATCTAGGAAGCTATGATGTTATTTTAGAGCTTAATGGAGTTACCATAAATTATGATTTAGATTCTCCAATTTATATTGGAAAATCTAGTAATGAGGAAATCTCTTATAATGTAGATATTAGAGCTAAAAGTGGAACACAAAATATTATTAATGATAATAGAACTATAGATGTAGATGAGACCTTAGGATCTGCAGCCATTTATTCCTTAGTGGATTTAAAGCTAAAGGGTAAGGGTGAATTATATGTGAATACAGCATATAATAATGGAATTCACACGAAGGATGATTTAGAAATAAAGAATTTAACCTTGGTTGTAAATGCGTTAAATAATGCATTAAAGGGAAATGATTCCATATCGATTGAATCTGGAAATTTAGTTTTAATTTCTACAGGTGGAGATGGCCTTAAGACAACAAATACAGGTATCTCTTCTAAGGGAAATCAAAAAGGTATCGTTGAAATTTTAGGCGGTGAAGTTTCTATTTATTCTGCATGTGATGGTATAGATGCAGCATATGATGCAAATATAGCTGGTGATGCAAATGTCACGATTTATACATCGAATTATTCAAGCTATTCTGGTGAGGTTGTTAGTGGCTTATCTGAAACATTATATTTAAGAGTAAATAATTCTAGTAGCTATCGCTATAGTGCATATTATTACGATAATGATGGCAATGGCGTTTGGGTGGATGCAGTAAAAATGAATACATCCTCTATGGGTGGTAGAAATTCTTATAGCTATTACACGATAGATGCTCCTAGTGGATATACGAATGTTATGTTTTATATGTTTAATAGCTCAGCTTCTAATTCATTAACAGAATATGTTGCCAAAAGTGATGGAGGATTAATCAATACAAGCTACGATATGGTTAGCCTATCGAAGTCTGGCTCTAGCTTATCCTATTCTTATAGTACATATTCTACAAATACCCAAGGCGGCGGAATGGGCTCCTTTGGACCTGGTGCGATGAATGGGGGAAATACAGAGAAGAGTGAATATTCTGCAAAGGGAATTAAGGCGGATAATGAAATTCATATAACGGGTGGAGATATTCATATTTATGCATATGATGATGGCTTACATGCCAATAATGAAAATGGTATAGAATCTACAAGCTCTAATGGCTCTGGCTCTATTTATATTTCATCAGGCAGTGTATCTATTTATGCATCCGATGATGGTATTCATGCAGATAATAAAATAGAAATATCAGGGGATGCCTATATCAATATTACCTATTCATGGGAAGGTATTGAGGGCAATCAAATTGTATTTGATGGAGGCACTACCTATGTATATGGTAAGGATGATGCAGTGAATGCGGCAAAATCTGGTGTTACAACAACTCCTGCAATTTACATAAAGAGCGGTTATATTGATTTAGATTCTGAATCTGGAGATACAGATACCCTAGATTCCAATGGTAATATTTATATAACAGGTGGAGTAGTCGTATTAAAGAATCGCCAAAGCGGGGCAACCTCTATGACTGGCGGTACCATTGACCTTGATGGAACATTTTCTATGACGGGTGGAATCTTAATGTCCTTTGGTACTTGGTGTAATGAGGTGAATATGACTGCAACGAAATCCTCAACTAGTACGGTTTCAAGTGGTACATATACCATTAAGGATAGCAGTGGTAATACAGTATGTCAGACAAATTTAGCAAAGAATTATACAGGATATCGTCTATTTAATAAAACAAGTGATTCCTATACGATTTATTTAAATGATCAAGCATTTGTGTCTTTTTAAGAATGAATATATATTTTTAAGTCTCTAGGAGTAAAATTCTAGAGATTTTTTATTAAAAGGATAAAAAATATTAAAAAAATTAAGCATAAGATTAAAAAAATTAACAAAATATATTGATTTTTATAAAAATGTGATTAAAATAATAGATGAAAGGTGTGGTTGTATGAAGAAAAGTATTATTGGATATTGTCCTATATGTCATGATAAGCTCGTTGTAAAAACATTAAGATGTAATCATTGTGATACAGAAATCACAGGAGATTTTGTTTTAAATCCCTTTGATTATCTATCTAAGGATCAACTAGATTTCGCATTAGTGTTTATTAAAAATCAAGGAAATATTAAGGCAATAGAAAAGGATTTAGGTATATCCTATCCAACCGTTAAGAAAAATATTGATGATTTATGTATATCCTTAAATATGAAGGAGGATAATGATTCAAATAATGATTTAAGAGAAGAAACAAAAAGAAGGCTTAAAAGAGGGGAAATAAGCTTTGAGGATGCAGAAAGGATATTAGGTGAGTTATAATGGAAGAATTTTTAAAGGAATTAGAAGAAAAATTAAAAGAAAAGAATATAGAAAACTGGGAAGAAATATTAGATAAATACGAAAAAAGATTTAATTTTGGATTAGAATCTGGATTAAGTGATGAAGAAATTATAAGAATGCTTGGAAGTGTAGATGATATTATAGATAGCTATAGTAAAAAGGAAGATAAGGATATTGATGGACTAAAAATTCATGTATCTACGGTTGCTGATGATGTTTTCTTTGAAAGATCTAAGGATGATACCTTCCATATATATTTAGAAAACATAAACGAGGATTCCTATAAGATTATTAAAAATGAAAAGGAAATAAATATTGAATACATCAATAAGAAATTCTTTGGATTAAATAGAAGAAGACCTGGAGAAATTACGATAGCACTTCCTTCTGGCATAGTACTTGGAGATATTACATTATCTAGTGTTAGTGGTGATTTCAAATCGGAAATCGATTTGAGTGGTAAAAATATGAATTTAGAGATGGTATCTGGAGACTCTAAATTCAATAAATTACATATGAATTCCTTCAAGGCACATGTGGTATCTGGAGATTTAGATATGGATTCTATAAATTCAAACAGTATTGAATTTTCTAGTGTGAGTGGAGATATTGAAGTAGACCAGGTTCATTCAAAATCTCTTAAAGCAGAAACAATATCTGGAGATATTAGCATAAATGAGGCAAATGATGGCATTCATATTAGTACAAGCTCAATTTCTGGAGATATTCGTATTCAAGGAAATAAATATAAGAATTTTACAAACGAGGTAAAGGAGGCATTTAAGAATGAGCGTTAGAAATAAAATTGTTGCAGCAACACCTTTAATTGCGTTAATTACGTTTTTAACTATTGGCTTTACAACGGGTATTTGGCACCCAACCTGGGTTGTGTTCTTCTCAATATTTATCGTACCGGATTTATTGACGAAGCGTTTCTATTTAAAGATTTATCCTTTAGTTGTTTTAGCAGTATATTTAACCTTAGGATTCTATTTTGGAATATGGCATCCACTTTGGATTATTTTCCTAACAATTCCTGTATATTACATTTTATTTGGTAGGGGAAAGCATATAAAGAAAATAGAGGATAAGGATTCAGAAAGAATAGAAGTATTATAGAAAAAGGAGTATCCAAGCGGATACTCCATTTTTCTTATTCAAATCTTCTGACACTTAAGGAAACCATTAGATTACCATTTTTTTCTCTTATTTCATCTAATAGCTCCTTTTGAAGCTCTTTGTTTTTAATTGTAATAATATAGGTTAATTCAAACATTGTTCCAAAATCAGTAGATTTAACCTGCTTTAAATCATAGGATAGGCAATGCTTTTTTAAGGATTCGTCAAATAAATTATCAAAATTTAAGGATTCAGGTACAACAACCTTAAGTGTCATTTCCTTAGAGGATGGTAGGCTGAATTTTGTAAAGCTTATAATTAGAATTAGTATTGCGGCAAGCACGGCAACAATTCCTGCATATAATACATATCCAAAGCCAGATAAGAAGCCAAGGATAATCGCAAACATAATGAAGATTAAATCTGTCGCATCCTTTTGTGTAGAACGGAATCGAGTTATGCATAGGATACCTGCAAAGCTAAAGCCTAGAGTGGTTCTTGCAGTAGTAGATTCAAGACCAATAACTCTAGATACCATTACGATTGCACAAACACCAATAGGCATTAATACTAAGGATAAAGGTAAATCTGTTGAGAATCCCTTTTTTCTTTTAAAGAATTTATATAAAAATGCTAATCCAAATCCAAAAACAACAGATAATCCTATACAGAGGGCCATCACCCATGGGACTATAGTGGTATCTGTTACAATGGAATCTAATGCGGATAAAATCATAGCTTTTTTTCCTCCAATTTTAATAATTTATATTCTGTTCCATATTTTGAGAAGCTTGTTGGATATATTTTTAAATCGGATAGGGCTCTTGCAAACCAAAGTGGATAATTTTGGCTTGCCTTAACCTCCATTAGGAAATACCCCTCTGGAAGCAAGGATATATCACAGCTTGCTATATCAAAATCTAAATCATGCCTTCTTGCATAGATTTGATCATCGAAGGTTAATCTAAAATTCGAATCATTTATGTCAAAATATGCGACTCTTACATAGGTGATAAAAACCTTTGGCTTTAGGCTATAGGTATTTAATAAATATTTTAATTCCTTACCGACCTGGTTATCTAAATAGGAATCTCTTTTTGGTATAATTCCATTATTTATAAAATTATCTAATTCTTCCTTTGTTAGAGTAACCCTTCTTTTATAAACAATCTTTTCTGATTTTCTTTTGATTTCTAGAAAATATTCATCTCTTCCATCATTATATGTACCATATTTTCTTACTCTAAGCTTTTCCTTAAAAATAGGTTTATTGGTAGACATATGGATTAATTCGTTGTTGTCTGTATCATAATAAATATTACGTATTAAATAATTTTTATTCTTTTTACAAAATGAATCAAGCTCCATGTGAGAATGAATTCTTTCCTCTAAGGCTTCCTTTTGTTCCTTAGTTAATATATACTTTTTTTCATATCTTTTGAAGGTATTCATCTCATCACCTCGCTTTTTGCATATTTATTATAAGCATCAATTTTAGGAACACTTTGGAAAAATAATGTAAAATTATGTGCAAGTGCTCTATTAATTATAGCATTAAAAGCAACGGATTATACAAGAAAAAAATTTTTCTTGACTATAGTCAACCTTTAAGGTAAAATATCAAATGGTACATTTTTAAGCAATTAAATCTCCAAGTGCCCTAAATTATATTAAAAATAATCTAGGAGGAAATTTACATGAACAAGACATTCATGGCAAATAATCAAACAGTACAACACAATTGGTATGTTGTTGATGCAAATGGCTTAACATTAGGTCGTTTAGCAACAGCAGTAGCTTCTTTACTTAGAGGCAAGCACAAGGTTACTTACACTCCACATGTAAACTGTGGAGACAATGTCATCGTTATTAATGCTGACAAAATTAAATTAACTGGTAACAAGTGGGAAGATAAGCTATACCGTTATCACTCTGAATATTCTGGAGGTCTTAGAACTTTAACTGCTAAGGAAGTTATGACTAAGTATCCTACAAGAATGGTTGAGGAAGCAGTATTCGGTATGTTACCTCACACAAAGTTAGGCGATCAGATGAGAAAGCAGTTATATGTTTATGCATCTGCAGAACATCCACATGCAGCTCAGAAGCCAGTAGAATTTAAGGTAAAGGCTTAATAGGAGGATATTGGAATGGCAAAGAAAACATTAGTTCAGTATTTAGGTACAGGTCGTCGTAAGGCATCTGTAGCTAGAGTTTACTTACGTCCTGCAAAGGGCGAAGGCAAGATCGTTATCAATGGTCGTGCTTTTGAGGATTATATCCCATCTGCAGCTATTCGTTTAGACGTTGAGCAGCCACTTGAGTTAACAGAGAATATGGGCAAATTCGATATTTTAGTTAACGTATTTGGCGGTGGTATTACTGGCCAGGCAGGAGCAATCCGTTTAGGTATTACTCGTGCATTAATGGAAGTTAATCCAGAATACCGTGCAGTATTAAAGCCAGCTGGATTAGTAACTCGTGACCCTCGTGCTAAGGAACGTAAGAAGTACGGTCTAAAGAAGGCTCGTAAGTCTAGTCAGTTCTCTAAGCGTTAATTGTTTGATTATTATAATTGCAAAGAAAAAGATATTAAGCAGGACTTCTCACCCTGCTTTTTATTTTGCTAAAAATGGCTTGGCTAAGCCATTTTTATATTTTGACGAGTGATTTATTTCTTTTTAATAACAACGCATTTACATTTGGTTATATGTCCATATTTTTCATTATAACAGTCTGTATTAATTCCTAATTG
>JAFPSY010000027.1:0-7825 GCA_017413585.1 Acholeplasmatales bacterium | reverse complement strand
CGTCAACATTGGTACTATCGGCCACGTTGACCACGGCAAGGCCACTTTGACCGCAGCTATCACCTTGCACCTGGCAAAGAAGGGTCTGTCAGAGATCAAGTCATTTGACTCCATTGACTCTGCTCCAGAAGAGAAGGAAAGAGGTATTACTATTAATACTGCTCACGTTGAGTATGAAACTGCTAAGCGTCACTATGCTCACGTTGACTGCCCAGGTCATGCCGACTATGTTAAGAACATGATCACTGGTACTGCTCAGATGGATGGTGCTATCTTAGTTATCGCTGCAACTGATGGTCCTATGGCTCAAACTCGTGAGCACATCTTACTTGCTCGTCAGGTAGGTGTACCTTACATTGTAGTATTCTTAAATAAGTGTGATATGGTTGATGACGAAGAGTTAATCGACTTAGTTGAAATGGAAACTCGTGAATTATTAAGCGAGTATGGCTTCCCAGGAGATGACATTCCAGTTATCCGTGGTTCTGCATTAGGTGCATTAAATGGAGATCCAAAGTGGGTTGCTAAGGTTGAGGAGTTAATGAACACTGTTGATGAGTACATTCCTACTCCTGTACGTGACAACGACAAGCCTTTCTTAATGCCTATCGAAGACGTATTCACAATCACAGGTCGTGGTACAGTTGTTACTGGACGTGTTGAGCGTGGTTCTGTTAAGGTTGGTGATACTGTTGAAATCGTTGGTATCAAGGATACTCAGACTTCTGTAGTTACAGGTGTTGAAATGTTCCGTAAGCTTCTTGACTATGCTGAAGCTGGTGACAACATCGGTGTATTATTAAGAGGTATCAACCGTGATCAGGTACAACGTGGTCAGGTATTAGCTAAGCCAAAGAGCGTTACTCCACATTCTAAGTTCACTGCTCAGGTTTACGTATTAAGCAAGGAGGAAGGTGGACGTCATACTCCATTCTTCTCTAACTATCGTCCTCAGTTCTATTTCCGTACAACAGACGTTACAGGTGTAATCACTTTAGCTGCTGGTACTGAAATGGTAATGCCTGGTGACAATACAGTTATGACTGTTGAATTAATTCACCACATTGCTATGGAGCAGGGTACTAAGTTCTCTATCCGTGAGGGTGGTAGAACAGTTGGTGCTGGTTCTGTAGTTGAAATTCTTGAATAATTCTATTTAAAGAAGAAAAATGAAATTAGGAATCCAAGGGTTTGGATTCCTTTTTTTCCTTTTATTAACCTTGTTAAATTTGCTTATATGTTGTAAAATAAACTAAAGCACTAACGGAGGGTATAGGGATGAATCCAAGATATTATACAGAGCATATTTTATTTCCAAAGGTTTATTATAAGGATCCAATTAAGGTCATTACAAAGCTTGTTACAGAAAAAGAAGAATATTTATATAATTTCTATTTAGCAAGCTACGAAGGGCAAAAGGAAGCTTGTCCATTTCGAATTGAGGATTTTAAGGTAAATACCTATCAAATTGAACAAATTGAATTCATTGTAATGACATTACCTGATTATTTTATGGAGCCAACCCTATGTCATAAAATTATATTAGCTTATTCCTTTAATATGGATTTATATCAATACTATACCTTAGAGGATGGTAATGATCCATTGTTTGGAAGCTATATGCAGCTTTGTGCATGGATGGAAGGGGTTCATGCAAATTTCGGTGATTTTAAGGGCACAGAAGAAGAATTAATACAAAAGATATATCAAACTGTAATGATGTAAAGAAAAGAAAAAAAGTCGTGAATCAAACACGACTTTTTCTTATGCTAAAAATTATTCAGCAGCTTCAGTTTCAACTGCAGCCTCAGCAGCAGCTTCAGCACCCTTAGATTGCATCTTTTCAGCAAGCTTTTCTTTTGCCTTAGCCTTAGCCTTATCCTGAGCCTCTCTCATCTTATTGAATGCCTTAACGATTAAGAATAATACGAATGCAACAATTAAGAATGAAATGATTGCGTTGATGAATGTACCCCAGTCAATTACAGCAGATAGGTTGTAAGTGTAAGTTGTACCATGTAAAGTATACTTAGATAAGATAGTAGACTTTGCAGATTCAATTAGGTTAGGATTATCCTTTAGATAATTCGCATTTTCTGAAATTTGCTCAGCATAATTTGCCTCTGCTAATTTAACACCTAATGCGTGTAATTCAGAAGCTTGGAAGCTCTGACCTAAACCGATAGCCTCATTCATACCTCTTTGCATATCATTTGCTGCAGGTAATACAGTAACTAAGCCCTTTAAGCCACCTGGAACAGCCCAAGTACAAACACTTAGTAAAATGTTTACTAATGCAGTAACGATTGCACTGAATGCACCACCGATTACAACACCGACAGCCATATCAAGAACATTACCACGAGCGATAAATGTCTTAAATTCACCGAAAAACTTTTTCATTGTCTTTTATATCTCCTTTTTAATTTTGTAACATTATTATACCACTGTTTTCTTTATCTTTTCAATAATAGAGGTATTACAATTTTATTTGAATTGTATTTTTTCTCTTATTCATAATGTATTCTTTTACTATTATTGAAGATAGGATCATATATATTATCCTTTATGCCGGCAAGATTACAAACAGTCTCATGACATTTTTTTGTTAAATTATTTTTAGCATCAGGGGTTGTATCATTAAAATCAGGAAGAATTAATTCTCCAATATTTAAGGTAAATAGTGCCTCCTGCTTAAATATTTTTCTTCGAATAAAGCCTGGCCTTCTATAAGAGAATGCCATAGGAAGAATAGGCTTTTTTGCCATATATGCGAATTGTGCTGCACCCTTTTTAAATGGTCTTATATATCTATAGAATTCCCACATAGACCCTTCAGCATAAATATGTAGCCATCCTCCAGATATAAGCATATCCTTCGTCTCTCTTAAAAATGCCTTTGATGCCACTTGATCATCCTCAGGAATAGGAATCCCACCTACATGACGTACAAACCAGCTGCTTTCACCTTTTACATTTCTATCCCAAACGAGAACATGTGGATCAAAAGGGTCTATACCATAATTGATAGCCATATAATCCATCATATGAACATGATTGGATATGGATATCACTCCATTTTTTAAAAGCTTTTTATTCTTTTTTATATTCTCTTTTCCAATAATTTTAAGACCTAATCTTATTTTAACAATCAAATAGCCAATGGTGACTAAAAGAAGTCTTAATAAATGATTTTGAAATCTAAATCCCTTAGAATTATCGATATAGGGATAATTCTTATCAAAGGTAATATCCTTTTGCTTCTTAAATTTTAAATAGTGCTGATCGGTATCCTCTGGATAAGGATACTTCTTAGATTTTGGATCATAATCTTGTATCTTTATCATATGCATCACCTTTTTTTCATTTTAACACGAAAGTGATGGAATTGATAACAAATGATAAATTATTTTTCGAACACATGTTCGATTATACATTTTTAATTAAACTGTTTAGCAAAAATATAAAAAATGTTGTACAAAATCGGCAAAATTGTCTTGACTATAGAAAAAATATGATATAGAATTTAATAAACCGTTGATTTGGAAGTTAGTCAATTAGCGCATTTATAGAGAACAGGGGATGGTGGAAGCCTTGTATTAAGCGGAATTGAAAGTGGGCCAAAGAGGGCTTAGGTGAAGATAGTAGCTAAAGCCGGGTGTTCCCGTTATAGAACTAGAATGTGATAGCATTCGATTGAGGTGGCTTTTTTAAGCAATTTAGGTGGTACCGCAGGTATTTTTATGCTTGTCCTATATAGGATAAGCATTTTTTTTATTTTAAGGAGGGAAATTATGAAGCCAGCATTAGAAGAATTAAAGAATTATAAAGATTATGATATTGTCCCAGTTTATGATGAGATTATGTCTGATTTTACAACCCCATTAAATGTTTTAAGGAACATTAAGGAGATTAGTGATAAGTTCTATTTACTTGAATCTGTTGAAGCATCAAAATTTTCTAGATATTCTTATTTAGGCTATAACCCAGTATTAACGATATCCTGTAAGGATAATATCGTGAATATATCTGGAAATAAATATTATAGTGAAAAGCCAATGGATGAGGTAAAGAAGATATTAGAAAAATATAGAGCTCCTAAAATAAAGGATTTACCTCCATTTTGCGGTGGACTCGTTGGGTATTTTTCTTACGATTCCTATAAATATTTTGAAACAAGCCTCAAATTAAATTCAAAGGATAATGCATCCTTTAATGATTATGAATTATATATGTATGATAAGGTTATTTGCTTTGACGCGTTCAAGCAAAAAATTATTATCATCGTGAATATAAAAACTGGAGATCATATAGAACAAAACTATTTAGAAGCTAGAAATTCTATTGAAGAAATTAAAAAGCTATTAATGAAAGCTCCATCCTTTAAGGAATCTAAAATAAAAATAATAGAAAAGCCAACCTCTATGGATAACAAGGAAGAATATAAAGAAAAGCTTTCTAAGGTGAAAAAGCATATCTATGATGGAGATATCTTCCAATGTGTATTTTCAAGAAGGTTTAAAGGTAAGGTAGAGGGTGATTTATTTGAGGCCTATAGAAAATTAAGAAGCATTAATCCATCTCCCTATATGTATTACATGAAATATGAGGATGATTTAGAAATTGCAGGCGCATCTCCTGAAACCTTATGCAAGAAGGAGGATGATTTAATCATGACCTATCCTATTGCAGGCACAAGACCTAGAGGTAAAACTCCAGAGGAGGATTATAAAAATGAAGAGGAGCTCCTTAAGGATAAAAAGGAACTTGCCGAGCATAATATGCTTGTGGATTTAGGTAGAAATGATATTGGAAGAGTTTCATCCTTTGCATCTGTAAAGGTTTTAGAATATATGAAGGTATTAAGATTTTCCCATGTGATGCATATTGCATCTACCGTTGTAGGAAAAATTAAAGAAGGATTATCGAGCGTTGATACATTAATGTCTATATTACCTGCGGGTACCTTATCTGGTGCCCCAAAGAAAAGGGCCGTTGAAATTATAGATGGCCTAGAAAAGGAAAAAAGAGGAATCTATGGTGGAGCCTTAGGATATATTGATTTTACAGACAATATGAATATGTGTATTGTCATTCGTACCATCATTAAGAAGAAGGATGATATATATCTTCAAGCAGGTGGAGGAATCGTTATGGATTCGAATTATGAAGCAGAATACCTTGAAACAGAAAATAAGGCAATGGCCACATTTAAGGCCTTAGAATAGGAGGATATTATGGTTTTATTAATAGATAATTATGATTCCTTTTCCTATAACCTATACCAATATATAGGAGAAATAGTGGAGGATATATTAGTTTATAAAAATGATGAGATAAGTATTTCAGATATAAAGAAATTAAATCCATCTCATATCATATTATCCCCAGGTCCTGGAAGACCTAAGGATGCAGGAATACTAGAGGATATATTGAAAGAAATTCATGATATTCCAATTCTTGGTGTATGCCTTGGACATCAAGCCATTTGTGAGGTATTTGGTCTTAAAATAGAAAATGCTTTAGAAATATATCATGGAAAGCAAGACCAAATAGAAATAGATAATGAGGATTTAATCTTCAAAGGATTGCCTAGTAGAATAATCGTTGGAAGATACCATTCCTTAATTGGTAAGGGAGAATCGAATGAATTAAAGGTTATCGCAAGAAATAGCGATAATGAAATTATGGCAATTAAGCATAAGATATATCCTATTTATGGATTACAATTCCATCCAGAATCTATTCTTACACCAGATGGAATGAAGATACTTAAGAATTTTTTTGAAGGAGAATTAAAATGAAAAATTATTTACAAAAGCTTACCGAAGGTAAGGATTTAACTAAAGAAGAAATGTATGATGCAATTCTAAAAATAATGAAAAATGAGGTAGAGCCTGCAATGACAGGTGCGTTCTTAACCGCTTTATCCATCAAGGGAGAAAAGCCTGAGGAAATTGTAGGTGCCGTAAAGGCTATGCTTGAGGTTGCTCAAATTATAGACCCAGGCTATGATGTATTAGATATTGTAGGTACAGGAGGAGATAGATCCTTTTCCTTCAATATTTCATCTACTGCAGCTTTAGTTGCAGCTGCAGCTGGAGTTAAGGTTGCGAAGCATGGAAATAGAAGTGTTTCCTCTAAATGTGGCTCTGCAGATTTTTATGAGGCCTTAGGTGTTAAATTTGATTTTGCAAGCCATTATGCAAAGGATGTATTAGATAAGGCAGGAATTGTATTTATGTTTGCCCCTGTATATCACCAGGCGATGCGCTTTGTTGGTCCTATTCGTAAGGCCTTAGGTATAAAGACTATGTATAATATTATGGGTCCATTAATTAATCCAATGAATGCGACACATATGGTTTTAGGTGTTTATAAAAAGGAATTAGTAAGACCAGTTGCAGAGGTTTTAAAGCTTAGAGGCTTAAAGCATGCGATGGTCGTATATGGCTATGATGTTGTGGATGAGGTATCTATTGCAGATAAGACTCATGTTGCTGAATTTGAATATGGCAAGGCTATTATAGAATATGATTTAGACCCAAGAGATTATGGATTTTCTCTAGGAACGCATTCCGATTTAGTTGGTGGAGATCCTTTAGTGAATAAGGAAATCGCTATGGATATATTTAATGGGAAAAAGAGTCCTAAGAGAGATGTTGTTGTATTAAATGCGGCCTGTGCGATTCATGTATATACGAATAAATCGTTAGAGGAATCCATTAAAATTGCAGAGAATGTCATTGATTCAGGACTTGTTTTAAAGAAGCTTGAGGAATTTAAATATGCAACCAATGATATTAGATAAAATAGTAGAAAAGGTAAAGGAAAGATACGAAATCATAAAGAAGAATAAGCCCTTATCTATGCTTTTAAATGAGATAGCTTTTAAAGAAGAATATGAATTTATATTTTATGATTTGTTTAAGAAAAAGGATTTTATATTCATTTGTGAATGTAAAAAGGCATCTCCCTCTAAAGGAATTATAAAAGAGGATTTCAATTACTTAGAAATTGCAAAGGAATATGAAGAGGCAGGTGCTGATGTAATTTCTTGCCTGACAGAGCCTTTCTTCTTTTTGGGGAGTGATGCTTATTTAGAAGACATTAAAAGAAATGTATCTATTCCTGTATTACGTAAGGATTTTATTATTGATCCATATCAGATTTATGAATCTAAGGCATTAGGCGCAGATGTTATTTTACTTATTGTTGCAATATTAAGCGATAAGCAATTAAAGGATTATATAGAGCTTGCTCATTCCTTAGGAATGTCTTGTTTAGTTGAGACACATAATGAATCAGAAATAGAAAAAGCGATAGAAGCAGGAGCTATAGTCATTGGTGTAAATAATAGAAATTTAAAGGATTTTTCCATGGATTATACCTTATCCTTAAGGATGAGAGAAAAGTATCCCGATGTCATTCTAGTTTCTGAATCTGGTCTTAGAAATAAAGATGATGTTATAAATGTGAAAAGAGCGAAATCGAATGGCGCATTAATTGGGGAATCCTTAATGAAATCCGATAATATAAAGAAGACCCTAGAGGAATATATAAATGCGCGTTAAGATTTGTGGAATGAGGAGAAGGGAAGATATTCTTTATGCAAATATTCTAAAGCCGGATTATATAGGATTTATTTTTGCTGAAGGATATAAAAGACAAATAAACTATGATGTAGCCTATGAATTAAAAGGCTTATTGGATAAGGATATACTTGCTGTAGGTGTATATATCAATCAGCCTATAGAATATATTAAAGAGGCTGTTGATAGGGGAATTATTGATTTAATACAGCTTCACGGAAATGAAAGTGATG
>JAFPSY010000026.1:0-12385 GCA_017413585.1 Acholeplasmatales bacterium | reverse complement strand
ATATGGTAGTAAAAATACGATAAGTAATGAGGAATTCCCTCTTTGTGCTTATAGTATTTCCTTCCCACACCCTATAACGAAAGAAGTATTGACATTTTCTATGGAGGAATAAATGAAGTTAAGTATTAAGCTAGATAATATTGATGATGTTAGAAATATTGTAGGAATTCATAATCAAAATCTTAAAATGCTTGAGGAGGTCTTTAACATCCAAGTGGATGTTCATGGAGACCAGGTATTAACTGATACGGATGATTCTGTAATTCTTGCAAAGCTAGAGGACATTTTCCAAATTTTAAAATTTATGGCTGAAAATCAGCAATCCATTTCTCCAAGAGATGTTATATATATTGAAAATATAGTATCTACAGGAAAAAAGATGGATTATATCAATTTCCTAAAGGAAAGAAAGCCTTTATGCCATACACAGCATAATAAGCCAATATATGCAAAAACCCTAAAGCAAAATGAATACCTAAAATGCTTAAAGAGTAAGGATTTAATCTTTTCTATTGGCGCAGCAGGTACAGGTAAAACCTACCTTGCGGTATGCTATGCTGTATCAGAATTAAAGAAGGGTACATATGAAAAGATCATTCTTACAAGACCAGCAGTAGAAGCTGGTGAATCCTTAGGCTTTTTACCAGGAGATTTAAAGGAAAAGGTAGATCCATACCTAAGACCATTATATGATGCATTATATGAAATGCTTGGCATGGAGCATGCAGAGGCATTAATAGAAAAGCAAGTGATAGAAATTGCCCCTTTAGCCTATATGAGAGGTAGAACCCTAGAAAATGCCTTCATTATCTTAGATGAGGCACAAAATGCTACGATTGATCAGCTAAAGATGTTCTTAACAAGAATGGGCTTCCATTCTAAGATGGTAGTAACTGGTGATATATCTCAGATCGATTTACCTCAATCTAAGAAATCTGGATTAAAATTTAGTGCCGATTTGCTTAGAGATTTAGATGAGGTTGGGGATATTGTTTTCGACCATTTTGACGTAGTAAGACATCCATTGGTTGGTAAAATCATTGAAAAATTTGAAAACGCAAATAAATAACATTGTTGTTTAATTTTATCTAAATTCGAAAAAAGTGCGAAAATTCCGTAAAAAATGGCACTTTTTTTCTTTTATATACTTGAAAATGCTTTCATTTCAATATAAAATATTATTGATAGTTTATCTACAATAAAAGGAGCGTGTAAAAATGAAGAAGAATTATTTAGTTTCTTACTTTAAATCATTCGGAATTATCGCTACTCTAGCTGTAATTATCTTATTTGCAGTTGCTGGTGTATTCCTATACCAGATGGACTTCTTAAAAGAGAATTATGCTACACTAGCACAAGCTGCTATTATAGCAGTTATGTTCGGAGGAGCTATTATTGGTTTTTCTGGATTAAGACATGATAGAGTTAATGTTACAGACTTTATTCGTGTGTCATTCTTTGTTGCAAACATTGTATTAGGAGTATTAGCTTTAGTTTCTGGTGCTCATATGGTTGCAATGATTATGTATTTTGCAGCAGCATTCGTATTCTTAGTAGAAGTAATTGTTCGTTTTACAGCAATTACAGCAGATGCTGGTCAAATTGGTATGAAGGCATATTTCAGTGCTTTAGGTTACCGTTATAACCCTATTTGCTTAGTAGTTTTAGGTATGGCAGTTGCTGTTGTACTTGGAATCTTAGGTAAAAATGGTGTATTAGCGAAGTTATATACTGCTCAAACAAAGTTCTACATTATTGGTGGTGCAGCAGCATTACTTGGTGTATTATTAGTTTCTGCAATGGATAGAGATTCTGATACAAACTGGTTAGATGCTATTTTAACTGTTGTATTTGTTGGTTCTATCTATAGCCCTGCAATTTTAGCTGCTTCTTTAACAGCTCCTGTTGCAAAGGCATTATTAATCATCATTTTACTTGCAACTTCAGGATTAATCGTTCGTTCTGTATTCTACAATAAGGATATTATTTATGATACAAACCGTGATAAGGCTAGAACATATTATAGAAATATCTTCAGTAAGTATAATGTACTTGCTGCAGTAGTTATTTCAATCATTGCTATCGGCTTAGTTGCAATCGCTACAGCATATGCACTAGGAACTGGTGATTTATATAGACTAATGCTTAATAATGTTAAGCTTCCTGCTGGCGCAGTTACAGTTTATTTAACATCTGGTATTGCATTACTAATTGGTTTAGTATTAACTGCATTATTATTTGTATTCCGTAATTTCCGTAGCACAGAGCCAATCAAGACAGACTGGGTATTAATTTCTTTAATCCTAGCTACAGGCTTAGGCTTACCATTCTTTATTTCAATGGCGATTACTGATTTTACTATATTAACATCTAACATTTTATTATTAGTTGTTGGTATTGCATATATTGTATTCTTCATTTTAGGCGTTGTTATTCAAATATTACGTATTAGAAACTTTGACCCTATGGCAGCTGTAATTGCTAAGGAAGCTGAAGAGAAGATTCAGCAGAAGAAGGAAGAAAAGCAAGCAGCTAAGGAAGCTGAAGAACAGGCTGAAAGGGAAGAAAAGGAAAGAAAAGAGAAGGAAGATCCATTCGCATTAACTGAAGAGGATGAAGCAATCTACGCTGCAGAATATGGCGAAGAGGAAAAGAAGGAAGAAGAACCTGAGGAGCAAGGTAATCCTTATGAAGAGGAAGAAGCTCCTGCTGAAGAGGAAGCTGCTGAAGAGGTAGTCGAGGAAGAAGCTCCAGCTGAAGAGGAAGCTCCTGCTGAAGAGACTCAGGATGAATTTGATGCATTCTTAAATTCTGTTCCAGAAAAGGAAGAGGCACCAGCTGAAGAGGCACCTGCTGAAGAGACTGCACCAGTAGCTGAAGAAGCTCCTGCTGAGGAAGCTGAAGAGGATGATGCTGAGGATGCTGAAGAGGAAAACGAGGAAGAGGAAGAAGAAAATCCTTACGATGAGGAAGAAGAAGCTCAGGAAGAGGAAGCTCCAGAGCATGAAAAGACTTTAGAATCTTCTATCGAAGTTCAAGAATATGTTGCTGTTGACGAAAATGGTCAGCCAAAGAAGATTAAGCGTAAGTTCAATACAAAGATGATGTTTGCTCCTTATGAAACTAAGGAATACTATAATGAGGTTAAGAACTACTTAATGATGTATCGTGCAAAGGGTAGATGCTCTGCTAGATGCGAATCCTTCAGATACAAGGGCTTAGTTGCTAAGCTTGCATTAGGTGGAAAGGCTATTAAGGTATTCTTAGCATTAGATCCAGCTATTATTGAGCAATATCCAAAGTATCGTTTAAAGGATGTTTCTGAGAAGAAGCAATATGCTGAAGTTCCAGTAATGATTAAGGTACGTTCTGATCGTGCATTAAAGTATTGCAAGGAATTAATCGATTTAATGTTTGCTAACCGTCTAGTAAAGCCAAAGAGAAACTTTGAGCCTACAAACTTCATCACTCAGTTAATTCCAAATGGTGAAGCTATCTTAGGTAACTTAGGTATGGAAGCTTGGTATCTACAGGATACTATGAATGTAAATGGTATTCCTGAGGAAATGCCTGATGATTTAATTGATTACCTACCTATGATTCCTGGTGATCCTCTTGATGAGGAAGAGGAAGAAGCAGTTGTATATCTTGATACATTATGCTTACACTTCGAAGAGGGCTCCGTTATTCAGTTAGATATGTTAAAGAGTGCTCATATTTGCCAGAAGGGTAATATCCTTCGTGTTAAGGCTAGAGGTACATTAGACCGTAAGCTTATCATCTATGCTGAAAAGTTTGATGATGATGCATTAAAGATGATTCTATGTACTAATGGTACAGCAATTCGTATCGTTCGTGACGAACAAGAAGGCGAATAATAAAAAATATGCTCATGCGAAAAGCATGGGCATTTTTTTGCGTAAAAAAAAGACAAGCCGAAGCTTGCCTTAGGGATTTACTTTTGTGCTACACCTGTTTTAATTGCGGCCTCACTTACAGCCTTTGCAACCTCTTTGACAACTCTTTTATCGAATGCACCAGGAACAATATATTCAGGATTTAATTCATCATCCTTGATAATTTTAGAAATTGCATATGCAGCTGCAAGCTTCATTTCCTCGTTAATCTTTTTAGCACGTACATCTAGTGCACCTCTAAAGATTCCTGGGAAGGCAAGTACATTATTGATCTGGTTTGGATAATCGCTTCTACCTGAACCAACAATATATGCTCCAGCCTCCTTAGCATCTAAATAAGAGATTTCAGGAGTAGGATTTGCCATTGCAAATACAATTGGCTTATCTGCCATAGACTTTACCATTTCCTTTGTCACAAGGTTTGGTGCGGAAACTCCAACAAAGGCATTCGCACCAACCATAATGGATTTTAATGTGTTATCATGATTTTTAGGTGTATCAAAGATTCCATCATCGATTAATTCCTTTATTAAGAAGTCATAGGAATCATATTTATTCTTATCTACAACACCATTAATATTATAGGCATAAATCTTACCAACACCAATTTTCTTAAGCATTCTTGCAACCATCGATCCAGCAGCACCAGTACCAGATAATACAACAGTCATATCCTTAAGAGGCTTTTTGGTGAATCTTTCAATATTTAAGAATGCAGCAGCTACGATAATAGAAGTACCATGCTGATCATCATGGAATACAGGAATATCCATTTCCTTGATTAATCTTCTTTCAATTTCAACACATCTTGGGGCTGAAATATCCTCTAAATTAATTGCACCTAGGGTTGGCTCTAAATATTTAACCGTTTTAATGATTTCTTCCACATCCTGTGTTTTTAAGCAAATAGGGAAGGAATCTACATTTGCAAGCTCCTTAAGCAATATGGATTTACCCTCCATTACAGGAATTGCTGCATAAGGACCAATATTACCAAGCCCTAAAACTGCAGAGCCATCTGTAATAACTGCAACAGTATTTGATTTTGCTGTATAGGTATAGCATAAATTCTTATCCTTTTCAATTTCCTTACAAGGATATGCAACACCAGGTGTATAGGCTAGTGATAAATCCTCTTGATTTTCAATTTTTACCTTTGATTTCATTTCAAGCTTTCCATGATTTTCCTCATGAAGCTTTAATGCTCTTTCCTTTAAATCCATAACTCTACCCCTCAAATATATTATTTCCGTAATAATCAATAGCTAAAATCATTTTAAAGCCCTCTACCTCAAGCCTTTTAATGGATTCTGGCCCTAAATCTAAAAAGGCAATTTCTTTGGCCTTTTTAACGGCCTTAGATAATAATGCACCACATCCACCAGTAGTAATAAAATATAGGATATGATTCTCTTGATAATATTTTGTACATTCCTTATCTCTTGGTCCCTTACCGATAGTAGCAGTGACATTTAATTCCTTCATCATTGGTGAAAAGGCATCCATTCTAGATGAGGTTGTAGGTCCAATAGAACCAATGATATGTCCAGGCTTGGTTGGCGTTGGACCAGCATAATATATAAATGCATCATTAAAATCTACAGGTAATGCTTCCTTATTTTCAAGCATTTTTTTCATTCTCATATGGGCAGCATCTCTTGCTGTATAAATCACACCCTCAAATTCAACAACATCTCCAGCCTTTAATTCCTTAAGCTTTTCCTTATCCATAGGGTATTTGATTATCATAATTCCACCACCTTATGTCTTGATGCATGGCACTGAATGTTTACAGCAACAGGTAAGGATGCAATATGGCAAGGATATAGGTTAACCTTAACTGCGAGTGCAGTAGTTTTACCACCAAGCCCCATTGGTCCTACATTAAGCTTATTAATTTCTTCAAATAATTCCTTTTCTAGGGCTTTTGCATCCGAATCACTAGATTCATCATCTATTGGTCTTAAAAGGGATTCTTTGGCCAATAATGCGCATTTTTCAAGGTCGCCGCCAATGCCTACACCAACGATTAATGGTGGACAAGGTCTACCACCTGCCTCTTTGATCGTAGATATTACAAATTTCTTAATTCCATCTATACCATCTGCAGGAACAAGCATTTTTACCTTGCTCATATTTTCGCTTCCAGCACCCTTAGGGCATAGTGTAATTTTAAGCTTATCCCCTAAGGTATGCTTAATATGTATGATAGCTGGAGTATTATCCTTTGTATTAACTCTATTTAAAGGAGATTTTACTACACTTTTTCTTAAATATCCTTCCGTATAGCCTAAGGATACTCCATCATTAATGGCTTTATAAATATCACCAGGGATATATACCTCATTACCAATCTCAACAAAAACGATAGTAATACCAGTATCTTGGCACATAGGGATGTTTTCCTTGCTTGCAAGCTCATCATTTTCTATGATTTGCTCTAAAATGGATTTGGCTAAGCCGCATTCCTTATTTTTTGCACATTCTATAGCATTTAAAACATCACTCTCTATATAGGTTGCAGCCTCAATGGCAAGGCGCTTAACCTCATTTGTGATTACGCTAGGTTCAATTGTTTTCATAAGAATCCTCCTAGGTAACATTATATAATAATTCTTATGAAATTTAATACGGAAAATGCTTTTATAGTTTGAATTACCTTCAAAAAAAGTTATAATGTAAGAAACGGAGTGATTGATTATGAATGATAAATTTGAAAATTGGTTAAAAGCCAAGAAAATGGGGGCAATCACAGATGATGCACTCCAAGAAGAGGATGTCGTTGGCTTTTTAGATAATATGAAGGGATTATTATTCCCAGGATATGTAGAGCATGTAAATATATTATCCGATTATATCGATGAAAAAATAGATGCAATAAGATATTTCTTGCATAAGCTTTTAAGAGCAGTAGAAAGAATAACAAAGAAGGCATTGCTATGTGAAAACATGATTGATTGCTTCTTTAGCTTTATACCAGAAATTGATTCTTTATTACAAACGGATTTACAAGCCTTATTCGATGGAGATCCTGCTGCAAAAACAAAATCAGAAATTATCTTAACCTACCCTGGGTTAACAGCAATCTTTACCTATAGAATTGCTCATGTCCTATATAAGCTTGAGGTACCTATTTTACCTAGAGCTTTAACGGAATATGCACATAGTAAAACAGGTATTGATATTCATCCAGGTGCAGAAATTGATTCTTACTTTTTTATAGACCATGGTACAGGTATTGTTATTGGTGAAACATCCATTATTGGAAAGCATGTAAAAATATATCAGGGTGTAACCTTAGGTGCATTATCCTTAAGAGAGGGCCAAAAGCTTTCAGGAACAAAGCGTCATCCAACCGTTAAGGACAATGTAACAATTTATTCAGGTGCTTCCGTACTTGGTGGTGAAACCATTATTGGTGAAAATACAACCCTAGGCTCTAATGTATTTATTACGACAAGCGTTGAGCCAAATATGACTGTAACAATTTTAGGTGAAAAAAAGCACAAGGAGTGATAATATGAAGGTTGAATATTACAAGGAATATAGTAATATTTTGGGAAGAGATATGGAATTTAAGGTTTTTGGCCATGCCGGAAAGCCTTGTATTGCATTTCCTGCAGAGGCGAAGAGATTCTATGATTATGAGGACCATGGCTTAATTGGGGCTATGGAATATTACATCGACCAAGGAAGAATTCAAGTATTTTGTGTAGATTCTTTGGATAATGAATCTTGGAGTGCGAACTGGAAAAACCCAAAAGACCGCATATTAGCACAAGAAGCATATTTTAATTATATTATTAATGAATTTGTACCAAGGGTATATGAAATCAATACCGAAGGTAATGGTGGTGGAGTAGCGGATGGTATTATGACCTTTGGTGTATCCTTAGGTGCATACCATGCATTAAACTTCTTAGTAAGAAGACCAGATATTTTCAATCATGTATTAGCCTTATCAGGAATCTATCATTCCGGATTCTTTATTAAGGATTATGCAGATGAATTAACCTTCTTAAATTCTCCACTAGATTCCTTAAGGGTTATGCATAAGAATCATCCTTATGTGGAGCTATACAAAAGAGCGAGAATTATCATTTGTGTAGGTCAGGGTGCATGGGAGGATATTTGCTTAGAGGAAACAAGAAAGGTAGATCAAGCCTTAAAGAATTTAGGCATACCGGCTTGGGTGGATTACTGGGGATATGATAGACCTCATGATTGGCCTAGCTGGCTTGAGCAGGTACCATATTTCTTGTACCACATTTTAGACTAATAAAATTCGAGGATAAGTCAATTATCCTCTTTTTTATTTTTCAAAATAAACGTTTTTTGAATATTATTTTGAAAACCCTTACATAACGAAAAAAAATTCAATATTTTTATTGCATTATGAAAAATTAAGAATATAATATATCTATCAAAATTATGTTTTGATTTAAAAAGGAGACGAATATTCTCTATAATATTCAAAGAAAATTTTTGGGAAAGGAAATTCGAAAGACACTAGTCTTTCATTCGGTAAACTGCGTTGGCACAACCTATTATCGAATTGCACAACATAGTAAAGTACTATGGAGACAATTGCGTTGTAGATGGCATTAACTTAGACATCTACCCTAATGAGTTTGTTACTCTACTAGGTCCCTCTGGATGTGGTAAAACAACTACACTTAGAATGATTGGAGGATTTGAGTATCCTTCATCAGGTGAAATCATTGTCAATGGAAAAATTATTAATAATCTTCCTGCATATGCAAGACCTATTAATACTGTATTCCAAAGATATGCACTATTTCCTCATTTGAACGTTTTTGATAACGTTGCCTTTGGTATCCGTAACCGTGGAAGAAAATTCATGATTGAATTCTATGGCGGAAAGGAAAAGGTTATTCAGGGCTGTATCGAAGATAAAATTAGAAGAGGTATCCCTGAAGAAAAAGCCAAAAAGGTGTCTTATTTTGACATCAACAAGTATTTGAAAATTTGCGTTAGGGACTCTGTAATGGCTGCCCTTGAGATGGTAAATCTATCTGGCTTCGAAGAGCGTAGCATCGATAAGATTTCCGGTGGACAAATGCAAAGAGTTGCAATCGCAAGAGCTATCGTATTAAAACCTAAAATTTTATTACTAGATGAGCCACTATCTGCACTGGATTTAAAGCTTCGTCAAAACATGCAATACGAGCTTAAGGAAATGCAAAGAAATTTAGGTATTACCTTTATCTTTGTAACTCACGACCAAGAGGAAGCTATGGTAATGAGTGACCGTATTGTCGTTATGAAGGATGGTATCATTCAGCAGCTTGGTACACCAAAGGATATCTACAATGAGCCTGTCAACCGTTATGTTGCAAACTTCATTGGAGAATCTAATATTATTCAGGGTGTATATATTGGACGTAATCGTGTAAAGTTCTTAGGTGCAGAATTCTATGTTGTCGGATATGAATTCGATGATATGGAACCTGTAGATGTAGTTATTCGTCCTGAGGACTGGGATGTTGTTCCTATGTCTAAGGCAAAGGTTAAGGGTGTTGTTACATCTAGTATTTTTAAGGGTGTACACTTTGAGCTTTTAGTTGATATTGAAGGTGTAGAATATGTTGTTCACACCTATGAGGATATTAAAGAGGGAGAGGTTGTTGGCTTAACCATCGACCCATATGAGATTTGTCTTATGAAGCTTGATGGCTCTCCAAAGAAGCTAATTCCTGTTGAAGAAATTGAAAGAAGAAAAGATTTGTCAAAAGAGGTAGACTAAGATGCAGAAGGCCAATCAAAAAAGGGTCATTCCAGCACATCAGGTTTCTCACCGTCTTGACAGAATGGCAAAGCCTTACCTTTATTGGTTATATTTACTTGCTGTAGTACCAATGATCGTAATGTTTTTCTTGATGTTTGTAGACACAGAAGGAATTAAATTCGATGGAATGGCATTTAGTATATCTAATTTTGCAATTCTTACCGAAGAATCTACACTTATCGCATTCTGGAATTCGATAAGATTCGCAGTTTTAACAACTGTAATTTGTATTTTCTTTGGTTATTTAGTTGCATATAGCTTATATCAATCTAAATTAAAGAATAAATATATGGTTTTATTATTGTTAATATTACCATCATGGACAAATATATTGCTTAGAATTAATGCTTTAGCATCTATTTTTAAGCCAAATAATATTTTACAGGATATTTTTAACCTACCTGCAGTAGGTGAGGGTATTATTGGTACAGATTGGGCAGTATTACTTGGTATGGTATTTACCTATTTACCATTTATGATTATGCCAATCTATACATCCTTAGAGAAGATTGATCCATTACTTCATGAGGCAGCCCTAGATTTAGGTATGACGGATTTCAAGAAGTTCTGGTATGTTACATTCCCACTATCTTCTAAAGGTATTGTATCTGGCTCTATTATGGTACTTTTACCTTGTATGTCCGGATTTGCTATTCCACAAATCCTAGGTAATGGTAATGTTTTACTTATCGGTAATATTATTGAACAAAGCTTCAAGAGTATGAGCTATAATAGAGGCTCAGTTTTAGCTATTGTAATTTTAATTATCATTTTAGGAGCTATCCTAATCATTAACAAGACAGATAAGGAGGGCTCAACATTACTATGATGAATGAAGAAGTAAAAGCATATGATCCTTCCAATTATGCCTATGCTAAGGCATCCGATTATGGATATAAGGATCATAAGGCGTTAAAGATGACATGGAAGGTATTAAAATATATCCTTTTAGCATTTTCCATTTTCATGATTTATTTTGCAGTAATCATTATTGCAATTCAGTCCTTCAATTCAACAGATTCTACAACAGAATTTGCATCCTTTACCTTCCAAAATTATGCAAAAATGTTTGGTAAAGGCTCCTTAAATGATTCTATTTTGAATACATTTAAGACATCTATTATTGCAACCTTGGTTGCAACAGTAATTGGTACATTTATCGCAGTAGGTGCATATTATCTACCTCCAAAAATTAAGAATAGATTATTATTGTTAAATAATATTCCATTATTAAATGCGGATATAGTTACCGGTATTTCTTTAATGCTTATATTCTCATTGTTCTTAACTATAAATAAGAAATTATTCGGCTTTTGGACAATTACAATTGCGCATATTTATTTCATATTACCTTATATTTTCTTATCCGTTCATCCAAAGATGAAGGAAATTGACCCTAATATGCTTGATGCATCACTAGATTTAGGTGTTAAGCCATTTAGGTCTGTATTAAAGGTAATTATTCCAGCAATTAAGGGTGGAATCTTCTCTGGTATGGTACTTGCATTTACCATAAGCTTTGAGGATTTCGTCGTTGGTTATTATACAAAGGGTAATGGATATAATACATTATCTATTTGGATTTATGCATCCATTGGTAGAAAGAGCCTATACCCTGGTGTATATGCATTCTCTACAATGGTTACAGCTGTTATGATTTTAGCTGTAGTATTATTCAATGTATATAAGAAATTAAATCTAGATGTAAAGATTAAGAAATTCTTTATAAATCTACGTAAGAAGAGGGAGGCAAAGCTTTATGAAGAAAAGTAAGCTTGTATATGGAAGCCTTCTTGCATCCGCTTTCGCTTTAGGATTAACATCCTGTAGTGGAAGACAAACCCTATTATTCCTAAACTGGGGAGAATATATTGATGAAGAAATGCTTGATGCATTTGAAGATAAATATAATTGTACCGTAAGTATGGATTTAGGTGATTCTAATGAAATTTTCTACTCTATGGTTAGTGCAGGTACAACGGTATATGATGTTGTATGTCCATCCGATTATATGGTTGAGAAGATGTACATGAAGGGAATGCTTCAGAAAATTGATTTTTCAAAGCTTTCTATGTCTGGCTATAATCCAAATACAGAAGAAGGCAAAAGTGCCCTACGTAAGGGCGTATTATCCATCATAGATGATATGAATACAAATCTTAAGAAAAATGATTCTAATTACGAGGATAATACAATTCAAAATTACTTTGTGCCATACCTATGGGGTACTTGGGGAATTATGTATTCTACAAGGAAAGAGGATTTACCAGAGGAGGGTGAGGTTCCACCTACATATGAAAATACCATCAAGTACGCTGTAACAGAAGGAGAGAATCAATGGAGCTCTTTATTTGATAGAAGCTCTCTTCCAGCAGGTACAAAGGTTGCAATGTATGATTCTTACCAGCATGCATATTATGCTGCAAGCCGTTATTTTGAAAAAACAAAGCCTTTAACAAATACCTATGGTAATCCACTTCCTACTGAGGATTTAGAGCGCATGATGGATTTAGTTAAAAACATGAAGTTTGATTCATGGGGTACAGATAATATAAAGAAGGATATTGTTGCAGGAAATACGGATGTAGGATTTATGTGGACAGGCGATTTCTTATATTATTATTGTGAAAATGCTGCAGAGGTTGCTATTGAAGCATAT
>JAFPSY010000208.1:0-7607 GCA_017413585.1 Acholeplasmatales bacterium | reverse complement strand
ATAATATAAAACTTCTGTTGACTTTACGAATGGGAATGTTAAGATATCTCCATCCTGGTAACCATAATCAGAATATGCACCATAGTTTGTAGCAAATCCTTCCTTATAATAACCCTGAACGAAATCAGCGATTTCAGTTGCGCTATAACCGATAGCCTCACCATTTAATGTACCTGTAGCATTTACATAATCGCTCATATCAACTACCTTACCAGTCTTTAAATACTGTGCAACGTGGTCAGCGTAGCAATATGCTAAGTCTGGCTGATTACCTTCAGCTAGACCTGCAATACATCTAGAACGTACATCATTATATCCACCGATTTGAGAATGCTCAATTGTCCAATCAGGATATTTTTTGTTGAATGCGTCAATGGCAACCTGTAAAGTTTTCTGTAATTCATCACCCATTGTGTGATAGAAAACAATTGTCTTATCTTCAGCGCTACCAGAAAAATCTGAAGTGTTTAAAGCAGCAGTTAAATCTACTGTATTGTCCTCGTGCTTTCCTTCCTGAGGTTCTGGAACCTCTGTTGTTGTGCCAGGCTGTTGATCTGTTGTAGTTTCACCTGGATTTTGTTCTGTAGGCTTTGCATCCTCACCACAGGATGCTAAAGCTACTGATGCTAAGCCTGCTAATGCAGCAACACCAAAATAAATTTTTTTCATTTTTATTTTTTTCTCCTTTTAATTTTATTTTTAAAATACGTTTTATTACGTAATTTTTAACAATTTTAGCCTTTTGTTCCACTCTTAGATACACCATGCATGATGTATTTACGGAAGAATAGGAACAATACAAATAGAGGCATAGATACTAAGCATGCAGCACACATACGTAAAGTTGTAAGTGACTCAGACTTAGTCCAAGAGCCTTTTCCAGTTAATGGATATAATGTTCCATCGTTTGTAAATCCTGATGTCATCCAGTTAGAAATCAAATGATAATCCTGTGTATTAACTAACTGTGGCCAAATATAGGAATTCCATGTAGCGATGAACTTTAACAATGTAATAGAAATTAATGTAGGTGCAGCAAGTGGAACCATTACCTTAACTAAGAATGCCATTTTGCCACATCCATCTACCTTAGCCGCTTTATAAAGCGATTCAGGTATCGATTTAAATGTATTTCGGAGCAAGTATACATAATAAATACTTACTAGGAACGGTAAGATCATAACAATATATGTATTTGACCAACCGAAATTAGATACTGTTACATAATTTGTAATTGTATATAATTCACCAGGAATCATCATGGTTGCAAGCATTAAGGAGAATAGGATACCCTTTCCCTTAAATTCAATTCTTGCTAGAGCGTAGGATGTAAGAATAATTACAACTACGCCAAATAATGTAGATACAACACCAATTAATACGGTATTGAATAATGCCTGGCCAAAGCCGTTTGTTTCGCTTGTTAGCATATAAGAATAATTCTGCCACTTAAATTCTTTTGGGAAGAAGGTTGGCTGAGTTAATCTATATTCATCCTCTGTCTTTAGGGATGAAATAATCATCCAATAGAAAGGCAAGAATGCTAAAACAGCACAAATCGTTAAGAAAATATAAGCGAATGCAGCCTTAGTAATATCTAACGCTTTTTGTACTCTTTTTTCTTTTTCAATATCAAGACCGGTTTTTTCTGGGCTTGCTTTTTCATTTGTAGCTTCCATCATACCCCTCCTTAATAATGAACTTTCTTTTTACTTACGTACATATTAATTGCCGTAAATATCATAATTATACCGAACAGCATCAACGATCCCGCCGCGGCATAACCCGTTTGGTTATTTTGGATACATGCATAAACATAACCTACCATTGTACCCATTTCACCACTATTCATCTTTGCATCCCAAATACCAACGATAGATGAATAAGCCTTTAAGCCACCCATCATACCTGTAACAATTAAATAGGATAGCATTGGTGAAATTAAAGGAACCGTTACTTTAAATAATGTGGTAGCCTTTGAAGCACCATCCACCTTAGCTGCATCATAGTATTGCTTATTAACACTCTGAAGTGCACTAAATAAAATCAAAATCTTAAATGGTAGACCAGCCCAAATAGAATAGATAACAACAACCAATCGGTTACCCCAGGTATTTCCTGTTGCTAGCCATTCCTGCCACTGTCCACCAAAGGCCATAATCATATCATTAACTAAACCGTAGGATGCTCTACCTGAATCTCTCATTCTCTTTGTACCAATTACATCAAAGAATGTAGCGAATACAGCACCCATAGATAATGCGTTAGTTAAGTATGGTAAGAATAATACCGTTTGATATAGCTTTTGAAGAGGCTTAATTGAATTAAGCGCAACTGCAATTAATAATGCTAAAAATGTAGAAATAGGAACAGAAACAATTGCGAAGAACAATGTGTTATCTAATGCTCTTAAAAATTGCATTCCGGTTGAACCCGTTTCATTTAGAACTACTGCACGGAAATTGTCAAAGCCAACCCTTGTATTCTGTCCAATTACTCCTTGCTCAAAATGCTCTAAGAAAGCTGAAATAAAGGAATTCACAATTGGATAGAAGGTAAATATAGCCATTAGAATAACTGCAGGTAAAACGAATAACCAACCACCAAAAGTATCTCTAGCTACTCTTTTTATGTGGTTTCTTCTTCTTCTTTTTCTTTCGTTAGCTATTTCTTCTTCTCTTGAAGCATCATTAACAATAATTCCATTTTCCACTATCTCAACCTCTCTTCCGTTTCGCCATCGAACAAGAAGAACTTATTAGGCTTTAAATTGAATTTTAATGTGGTTGCTCCTTCAGGAAGCTTTAAATCAGCTTCAACAATTGTACGAATTGTTGGCTTAACTGATTCCTCATGAACAGAAACGATTGTTTTATCTCTACCCATTACTTCAACATGATCAGTCATTAAAGATAATACACCATTTGGATCATAGATAAATCCCTCTGGACGAATACCAACAAAAACCTTAAATGTCTTTGTTTTGATGGATTGCTCAAGATCTGCAATCTTTGTAACCATATTTTCATATTCTGTTTCTTTAGCTTGTAATTCAACAAATAGCTTCTTATGAGCCTTTGCAGCCTTTTCAGGCTCCATACCAGCTGTTTTTTCATCATATAAATTCTTGATTTCAAGATATTCACTATGCTTAACTTCAACCTCATCCTGAAGTTTTCTAATATTAGCTGTATATCTTTCAGTTAAATCATTATCATAATCTGCAATCTTTTCTTTTCCGATATATACTCCACCATCATGAATATATCCTGTAAAAATGTTAATTGGTGGTGTACCTAAGAAGTTTGCAACAAATAGATTTGCAGGATCATCATAAATAGCCTGTGGCTCACCAATCTGCTGAACTACACCAAGCTTCATAACAACCATGATATCACAAATGGACATTGCTTCTTCCTGGTCGTGTGTAACGAATACAGTAGTAATACCAGTTTCAACCTGGATTCTCTTGATTTCCTCACGAGTTTGTAAACGTAATCTTGCATCTAGATTAGATAGAGGCTCATCTAATAGCAATACGTTTGGCATCTTAACTAGAGCTCTCGCAATCGCAACTCTTTGCTGCTGTCCACCAGAAAGCTCAGATGGCTTTCTTCCCATTAGCTCTTCAATCTGAACTAATCCTGCAGCCTCCAAAGCTCTTTGTCTTGCCTCTTCCTTTGGAATTCTCATATTTGTTAATGGGAACATAATATTCTGTTCTACAGTCATATGAGGATATAAGGCATAATTTTGGAACACAAGTCCAATACCTCTTTTTTCTGGTGCTAAATCTGTAACATCATCATCACCAAAATAAATACTACCACTTGTTGGCTCTTCAAGGCCAGATAGCATAAATAGCGTTGTTGACTTACCACATCCAGAAGGACCTAATAAACCAACAAGCTTTCCGCTAGGAATTTCAATACACATGTCGTTTACCGCAGTTACCTCATGCTCTGTTTTCTTTCTAGCGGGGAAGATTTTTGTCAAGTTATTAATAGTAATCTTCATTTTAACTACTCCTCTTTTTTATTTTCTGGGTCTTCAACCAGATTATTTTCATTTTCTAAAGCCTTTTTCATGCTTACCTCAACATTCATTTTAAAGCCTCTAACGGATAAGAATTTAGGTAAATTCTGTGATACATAGCCTGGAGCCTCAAGCCATGCATTCTTATAAACACCCGCATGTGTTCTTTGTGTTACCGTATAATTATTATCCTTTGTAAAAATCATGTTGATTTCATCAGATTCATTATGGTAATGAATCGTCATGTTTACTGCACAATCCTCTGGTACCTTAAGGGTAACCGTAAGCATTGTATAATAGTCTGTACCATAAACCTCTTCAATAGGCTTTGGTTCATCCTCTTTTCCCATCTTCTTGCGAATCTTTTTAATAATAAAGCGGACAAAACGAAGGATAAATCTTTGTCCAACTAAGAAATCAGCTAATATGTAAATACATATGAAATAGATTAATACAATGATTGCTCCCTTTTTCGCTGCAATACCTGTTTCCTCTTGATAGCTGCATTTCTCGTAATTTGTACTCGAAGACAAGAAATCCTTTTGTAAATCTACAAGCCTTGAATCTGCTGAATCTGTATTGTAAATGTCCTTAAACTCTTTTAATCTTTGATAAAAAATATTACTAAAATCAAGATCTAATCCATCTACCTTTAAGAAGGTTTCTCCTTCTGCATCAATGAATGTAATATTATTGATGTTTGTTGAAAGTCTTTTTTCTAGAATTTCAAAATAGATGTAATTATATTTCACAAGAGTTAAAACATTATCAAACATTTCATCTCTATTCGTGTCATAGCCTAAAAGCTCAACCTCAACATTCTTAGCTAAACCATCCTTCGTACCTTTTCCAGATTGATAATCATTATCGTGGTTCACAACTAATTTCGTTTTATTGTTTTGAAGCTTATAGGTATTATATTTTCCTCCTAGCTTATATAAAAAGCCAGAATAGGCAAAATATGCATTGTCATTTTGCTTTTTATCCTCTTCTGTATTATCGATAATGACTAAGGTTCTAAAAAGCACAATACCATATCCATCATCATAGACACGCTCGTATGCAATTTCTTTATCGTCATAACCAGCTAATAAATTTACACTTCTTGCAAATTCACCATTGTTTAGGTAATCCTCAATATGCCCAGGTAAATCCACAGTCATTAAAAGGCCGGGTAATACAAAAGCAAGTAGAATACCAATTCCAAGTGTGAAAATGTAATAAATTACTTTTATAAAAATTTTCAACTTCTTATTCATTTTTGATTTACCTACATTTTATTTTTCAGCAGGTGCTTATTCGTCTTTTTCCTCTTCAGATTTCATGAAATCATCCATCGTAACCTTTGAATCTAGTGGCTCTAATTTAGATCCTTGGTTGATTTCTTCTTCAGATAAAGCACTAGCTACAGATTCTTCTTTTTCAGTAGTATCTACCTCCATAGCAACGCTTTTATCTTCGCTTTCAGAATCAACAGAGATATTTTCTAAAAGCTCATCTTCTTGGTTTTGTCTAAATAAGGTTTCTCTTCTTGCCAAATTCTTTCTAGCTTCAGCAAATTGCTTACGCTTAAATACCGGAATTAGGAAATATATGATCACAATTAAACCAATTATGATAGCACATATAACAAAGAACCAGATGTCGACAGTTTTAAAACCATGTAATAAAAACATAAAATCACCTCGATGTTCTCTATAATATAAATTATAATTTATATTGTCTAATATTACAACAAATTTTTCAAAACGTTTTCATAAAAACTCTGTTTTTGAATGTAATTTATTAAAAGATTAAAATTGTGAAATAATATAAGAAAAAATGCACACTTTTTCTACTTGTTTTTATACCCAAATATTATATAATAACCCCGAGGATGTGAGAAAATGAGTGAACTTTTAGCCCCAGCCGGAAATATGGAGGCATTAATTGCCGCTGTATCGAATGGCGCAGACGCCATTTATTTAGGTATGAACCGCTTTGGTGCGAGAGCCTATGCGAATAATTTTAGCTTTGATGAGCTTAAAGAAGCCATTAAATATTGCCACCTAAGAGGTGTAAAAATATATGTTACTATGAATACTATTGTATTCGATAATGAGCTTAAGGATGCATATGATCAAATTGATGAATTATATAAAATTGGGATAGATGGATTAATCATTCAGGACCTTGCTATATTCTCCTATGTTGTAGAAAATTATCCATTACTTGAGGCTCATACCTCTACCCAAATGGGTATTGATGATATAGAGGGTACACTTCTTTTAAAGGAATTAGGTGCCAAAAGAATTGTATTATCTAGAGAGGTTCCTATAGAAAGAATAAAGGAAATCAAAAAGACAGCTAAAATTCCACTTGAGGTATTCGTCCATGGTGCTCTTTGTGTATCCTATAGTGGTGGATGCTATATGTCTGGTCTTATTGGCTATAGAAGCGGAAACAGAGGTAGATGCGTAGGTTCCTGTAGAAAGCCTTATGAGCTCATTAACGTAACAGAGAATAAATCCCTAGGTACTTCTTATATTCTTTCCATGAAGGATTTAAAAACATTAGATCACATCAACGAATTAAAGGTTGCAGATTCCTTAAAAATTGAAGGAAGAATGAAGGAACCAGTATATGTTGCAAATATCATAAAAACCTATAGAGATGCCCTAGATGGTAACATGACTAAGGGGGAGGATTTCAATCTATATAAAACCTTCAATAGAACCTTCACCAAGGGCTATATTTTTGGTGAGGATAAAAAGAATATTACGAATATAGATAAGCCAAATAATTACGGATATTTAATTGGATATATATCCGGTAAAAGAAATGGATATTATGAAATAACTCTATCGATGAAGGTTCATCAAGGAGATATCATAAGAATTGATCATATGGGTGAGGATATCAATTTATCCCTAACAAAAATATATGATGCAAATGAGAATTTAATTAAAGAATCGGATAAAAAGATTTATATAAAAATCCAAGAAAAGCTATTTACAAGCGATAAGGTATATAAAACAAAGGATACGATATTCCAAGAGGAATTATTAAAATCCTATCCAAAGGAATTTAAAAGATTTCCTTTGCATATTACCCTTTATGGAAGCCCAAATGAGCCACTTACAATTCTTGCAGAATGTGAGGGTAAAAATGTTTCCTACACTACAGACTACACCCTAGAAAAAGCAGAAAATAAGCCAACAGATTATAATACTTTCCTAAAGCAATTATCTAAGCTAAATGATTCAATTTATTCTTTAGCTAGCCTAGAATTTAATGTTTCTAATGTCTTCTTACCTGTTTCTAAAATCAATGATTTAAGAAGAATGATTGTAAATTTAATGAATGAGGAAAGATTAACAAAAAGAGCTCCTATAATAAAAAAAGAAATCTCTTATGATAGGATTTCCTTTGAAGAGGCCAAAAAAATCTCTGTATTTTGTACAACAAAGGAACAATACCAAGCAGCCAAGGAGCTTGGTGTAGATATTATCTATTACGATAACTTCATAAGAAGAAATGAGGTTACATATCCAAAAATGGATAATGAGGTATTAGTTGGTGGATACGGTGGT
>JAFPSY010000025.1:0-5188 GCA_017413585.1 Acholeplasmatales bacterium | reverse complement strand
TCTACATGGACAAGTTATAGATATTACATATCATCATCACAATCTGATTTTATGTATTATAAAGATGTAGATATAGATAATAATGGCACATATGATTATAGGGGTGTTTATTTCACACAATATAGACCATATAACTATTCATATAGTTCATCAACAGAGAATACTGATCAAGATGATAATGGCTATTCAACTAATACAATCTATTGGTTCAGCTATGACCCAATTGAATGGGATATTTTAATTGAATTTAGTGGTAAAGCATTAATCATTACTAATCTATTATTAGATAGCCAAGAGTATTATCCAAATTCATCATATGAACCATTTAGCCATAATGGTGGTACAGGATATGCTAATAATTATGAATTATCTAATATAAGAAAATGGTTAAATGATAATTTCTATAACACAGCATTCAACGAGTTACAAAAGTCATTAATTGAAACCACAAAAGTAGATAACAGTGCTGCATCAACTGTAAATAACAATGGTCCATCAACTGCTAATTGGTCAAATAAGTATGCATGTAATAATACAAACGATAAGATGTTCTTGCTTTCATATAGAGATGCAACTACATATTACACAAGCTCAACTGATAGACAAGCTAAAGGTTCTGACTATGCTAAGTGCCAAGGATTATATGTTTATAGTTCAAATGGAAACTCTTTTTGGTGGCTGCGTACGTATTACTACAAGGATGGTGCTTTCGTTTGGGGCGTCTGGTTCGATGGTGTCATCACCCCCAACGTTGTCAGGGATACTTACGGCGTCCGTCCAGCTTGTTGGATTAATCTAAAAGAATTTTGAAATTATGAATGAATTAAATATAAGAAGGCGGTACAAACCCTAATTTGTTATTATTAAAAAAAGATAGAATTAGGAAAATCCTTCCATCTTCAATTTTGTTTTTAACTATGTGCATTAAATGCTCTTTCTTTAACAAATAAAATGTAGTATAATAATATTTGGGAATGATGTTCTCCCTTGCTATTATGCAAAACCGCTTATTCAAGCTGATGACGTCTATGATTTTTTAATCATGGATAAATCAGCTTTTTTTCATTTTAAAAGGAGGAATTATGAACATTTTTTTATCATTATTTATTATTTTTACCTGTGGTATTTTGGGTGGAATTCTATTTGAAAAAATAAAATTACCAAAGCTTGTTTGGTATATTATATTAGGAATATTCATTGGCCCATCCGTATTAAATATTGTAGATGATACATTAATAAATATATCATCCTATCTAAGACAAATTGCTTTAGTTATTATATTAACTAGAAGTGGATTATCCTTAGACATCCATAATTTAAAGAAGATAGGTAGACCTGCTATATTTATGTGCTTTTTACCTGCAGTATTTGAAATTGTAGGTATCGCTATATTTGCTCCAATATTTTTAGGAATATCCTATTTAGAGGCATTATTACTCGGTAGCGTTCTTGCTGCAGTATCACCTGCAGTGGTTGTACCTAGAATGATTAAATTAATGGATGAGGGCTATGGAATGGAGCATAATGTTCCTGAGCTCATAATGGCTGGAGCATCCTGTGATGATATTTTTGTAATTGTATTATTCTATTCCTTTAAGAGCTTAGTTGCAACCTCTAATTTTCAAGCTTGGGATATAGCACAAATACCAATAAGCATAGTAGGAGGAGTATTCTTAGGTATTGTTGTTGGATTTTTCATTGTTTTAATCCTCCATAAATTAAAAATGAATAAGGTAATTCATGTCATATTTATGCTAGGAGCATCCTTTGGAATGATTGCATTAGAGAGTGCATTAAAGCCATATTTTAGCATTTCATCGCTTTTAGCCATAATCGTTATGGCTTTAATCGTTCATATCTTTAAAAGGGAAGAAGCTAAGGAAATTCAAAAAACCTATAATTCCTTATGGAGTGGCTTTGAAATATTATTATTTACCCTAGTTGGTATTGCAACCGATATACATTATGCTTTTTCTATAGAAGGTGCCATTTTAATTGGTATTGTTCTTATAGCATTAGTATTTAGGAGCATAGGTGTTTTTGTATCTTTAATCGCTACAAAATTTAACAAAAAGGAAAAGCTATTTATTATATTATCCTATCTTCCTAAGGCAACCGTTCAGGCATCTATTGGTGCTATTGCATTACAGGAGGGATTGGGATGTGGAACTGTTGTTTTAACGGGTGCAGTCATTTCTATTTTAATTACTGCACCACTTGGGGCAATATTAATGGATAGAACCTATAAGAAATTATTAAACCCAAAGGAAGAAATAGAAATTAATTTAAACAACTAAATATTTGGATATTATATTCTATTTTTCTTTTGAAAAAGAAAATGCATAGATAAATATCAGCAAACGCTTTCATTTTTGCTTTTTTTATGTAATAATATTGTTATACAATATCTTATATTATGTTTACTATTTAAGATTTAAATGAGTGAGATTGATTTCAGGGGGCAAAAAAATGCTACTTAAAAAAACTGGGGTTATTATTGTCAATATATTCATTATGATTGCCATGCTGACCTTTGTTATTGTTTATTCTGTTATTGAGAATAAAAATATGACACAAAGGCAAATTGAGCATTTCGAAAATACAACCATTTCTATGGAGCATGTTACAGAGAATTATCTTGAAGGAGAGCAGCGTATATGTGATGTTTGGGCAAGATACATCAATAGCCAAGAAATGACTATGGAGGATGCCATATCCTTTATTCGAGTTTCTCATGTTTTAGCGAATGCATCCGCACATATCGTATTTGAGGATTCCTTAGTGGGCTTATCTACAAGAGGTAGAGCATCAAATCCAACGGATTATTCTGTTTCCTATGAAAGATTAGGCTTGTTAAATGATGATAGCTGGATTTATGGAATGGGAGAATCCATTAATATATCTAGAGCGTATACGAATCCAGTAAATGGTGAGCAATCGATTGCGTTCTGTAATTTTATTAATCTTAAGGATGGCCTAGATATGAAAAGAGCGATCCTACTTAGAGTATTACCGATTTCTGAATTAAAAGAAAAATGGAGCTTCCCTCAGGAGGAATTTGTAAATGCGGAGCTATCCATTATTGATGGGGATGGAGATTATATTATTAAAGGACATTCCTTCAAGAATTCTAGCTTCTTTGAATTCTATAGATCCTATAATTCTATAGACCCACAGGAATCCGATAGCTTCTTTAAGGGAATAACATCGAAGACAGGCTCATTTATTATGCTTAATTCTCGTGGTGAGGAATGTATCCTTTCCTATACCCCATTTGCCCAGACTGGTGGATGGACCTTACTTAGCTTTATGCCACTAAAGGATTTAAATGTAAATACAGAAAACTGGCTTTTAATTGGATTTGTTTCTATAGGTCTTATCATATTATTTGTCTTCGATTTAGTTGTTATGCTGTATTTTAATAAAAAGCTTCAAATTACTGCAAGAGAGGCAAGATCCGCAAGTAAGGCTAAAACAGATTTCCTATCGACGATGTCACATGATATTAGAACTCCAATGAATGCGATTATTGGTCTTACAACCATCGCACAAAAGAATATTGACGATAAAAAATCAGTTAGTGATGCTTTGCATAAGATTACTCTTGCAAGTAATCATTTGTTGACATTAATTAATGATATATTAGATATTTCTAAGGTGGAAAGTGGAAAATTGAATTTATCCCCACAAACCTTCTCTATCGTTTTAACTGCTGAAAATTTAATGAATTTATCTCAGCCTTTGATTAAACAAAAGAATATTGATTTTAGCTTCCATATCAGTCGTATAGAAAAGGAATATCTATATGCAGATCAGCTAAGATTAAATCAAATTTATATTAATATCCTATCGAATGCCATTAAATATACAGAGCCTTATGGAAAGGTTAGTGTAGATTTAAAGGAGGAGGAGTCCAATAAGGAGGGCTGTATTAAGCTTACCTATAGGGTTTCTGATACAGGTATAGGTATGAGCAAAAGCTTCATGGAGACCATGTATCAGCCATTCTCCCGTCAAACCGATAGTAGAATCAACAGCATTCAGGGTACAGGCTTAGGTCTTGCCATCACCAAGCAAATGGTAGACCTTATGGAGGGCACAATTGAATGTGAAAGTGAAGAGGGTAAGGGTACAACATTTACTGTTGTATTAGATATTCCTTTATCCGATTATCAAAGAGGAGAAATGAAGCTTGAGGCATTCGATGTCTTAATTGCGGATGATGATGAGGTTTTATTAGAGACAGCTAAGGATACCCTATCCTCCTTAGGCTTAAATGTGGAGGAGGCAAGAAGTGGTCTTGAGGCAATCGGAATGATTAAGCATAGGCATGAGCTTGGTAAAGGCTATAATATTGTCATCATCGATTTAAAAATGCCTGATATTGATGGTATAGAAACTATAAGAAGAATAAGATCGGAAATCGATTCCGATACACCAATTTTACTTATTTCTGCATATGAATGGCAGGATGTAGAAAGAGAGGCTAAGGAGGCTGGAGTAAACGGCTTCTTAAGTAAGCCATTATTTAAATCCACCTTATACGATAAAATTAATGAGGTTTTAGGTACTGAGGCAAAGGCAGTTGAGCCTGAGAGTGATTATTCCGATTTAGAGGGTGTAAATGTCTTAATTGCAGAGGATTATGATATCAACTGGGAAATTATTTCTGCCTTACTTTCTATGTATGGAATTACTGCAGAAAGAGCGGAAAATGGTAAGGTTTGCTTAGAAAAGATGAAGGCGGCAAAGCCTAATGAATATACATTAATCTTCATGGATATTCAAATGCCAGAGATGAATGGACTTGATGCAACAAGAGAGATAAGAAAGCTTGAGGATCCATATCAATCCTCTATCCCAATCATCGCTATGACGGCAGATGCCTTCTCTGAAAATGTTACAGAATGCTTAAATGCTGGTATGAATGGACATATCGCAAAGCCTGTAGATATTAAGCTTGTAATTAAAGAAATAAGAAGAATAAAGGAGGAAGCAAAGAAATGAAAAAGGTAATGGGTTTGTTTTTGGCGGCTTTAATGGGTGTATCACTTTTATCCTGCGGACAGGGTAATTCTTTCCCCACCGAAGGCGAGCAAAGTGAGGAATTTGTTCCATCCTTAGATAAGAATAAGGAATGTGATATCGATATTGTAGGAAGCTATGATAATTTTGAAGCATTAGAGGC
>JAFPSY010000207.1:0-5413 GCA_017413585.1 Acholeplasmatales bacterium | reverse complement strand
GTAAATTGGTTTTCTAATCCTTGATATGCATCAAGTAATCCCTGTATACCCTTTTGATTATAGGCCTCAAGATAATATCTATAATGAATTTCATCTAAAATATCCTCTAGTGCTTGTCTTTCCTTAATCTCAGAATAAATAGTATAGGATGCATAATTCGAATATAATACACCTAATTCATGAATCAAGCCTCTGGCATAATGAAAATCAAAGGGAGATTTATGGAATAAAACATCTCTTTTTAAATAGAAATCATTTGGAGAATAATCCAGTGCCAAAAGAAGATTATCGATTCCAAGGTTATCTTGATGATTTAAGAAGGCTTCTATAGCTTCATCCTTTAATCTTTTCGCCTCATTAAATAAATAATCCATTAAGGCATCTCTTACAACAAAGCCATAGGTTGTAATTTGCCCCTTGTGAAGAATTCCTCTTGAGGTTAGAGCAACGATAATGGATTCCATTCTTCCATCACTAAAGGAGGAAACGTAATCGACTAAATGGTATTTCTTCGCTTCTCTTTTTATATAATCCGTATTTATATAGGTTATATTTTCAAAAATAGATACCTTTAATACATCAAGCTCATCCTTAGTTAAGCTCTTTAGGATAGGATGTTCTAGCTTTGATTTTTGTATAATTTTTGAAAATCCATCCAGTAAATCCCCTAAAACTAGGAAGGATAAATATACATAAATAGAATCCGATATTTTTTGTTCTACATTTAATGGGTTACCAAGAGTAACCTCACCTGTAATTAAGCGATATAAATAGGGATTTACTGCCTCTAAATCGGATAGGTAATCTAAGGATTTCCTCTCCTCTAAATTTAAATAGGAAACAAAGGCTTGTACAAGCTCCCTTGTACCTAGGATAATTCCATTATCCTTCGAAAATAAATTCAAAGATGCCTTTGTATCTCCTAAGGATATGTATATAAACGCAAGGCTAGATTTAATATGGAAGATATCACTTGGGTTTAGTTCTAAGATTTCATCACCAATCTTAACCGCTTCTTCAAATAAATTATTTCCAACTAGGGAAATATAATAGCTTCTTAAGCCCTTGATATAATTAAAGGTATCCTGATATTTGGAAAAATCAACAATATTATTTTCATAATATTTCGACTCTAAAAAATCATTTTTTAATAGCCTTTCATATTCTATATCTAATACCTCTTTATAGCGCTCTAAATCATATCCATCATTTTCAATAATGGATATTTTGGCTAAAAAGTTATCCGGATTAACAATTAATGCGTTGATGAAATATTTATTTTTTGTTACCTTACTTTGCATCGTAAGGCCCTTTCTTACATATTCCATAGAAAGCTCCATCAAAGAGCCCATACCCTCTAAATCAATAAAATCAGAGGCACTTTCCTTGGATATATTTAAATGGTTTAGCTTTAAAAAGCTTTCGTACTTTTTGATTAATGCTTTATCTTCCATAGGTGCCTCCTTTTGCTCATTTGATTTATTATACCATTTTGATGATAAAGAAACAAGAAAAGCACTCAAACGAGTGCTTATTCATCGACCGTTACATCCTTTATGATGAATTCATTGCCTTGCTTAAGCCAGGTATTCTTTGAATTACAATAAGGACAGGTCTTGCCATATTTTACGGTACTATATTCCCCCTTACAATCCTCACAATAGGTAATTGCAGGGATTTGTTCTACATCTAGGGTAGCACCATATAAGATTTCTGATTTATTCTTTACAGCCCAATTCCAGCAGTCAATTAATTGCTCCTTGATTACGGTTGAAACCTCACCTAAGGACAAGGTTACCTTAGAAACATGCTTCACATTGTTTTCCTTTGCAACCTCTTCGACTCTTTTAATTACTGTAAAGGTAACGCCAAGCTCATGCATTATCTAGCATCCTTCTTTGCATCATTAACTCTCTTTTGGTAATCCTTATATTCCTTCTCATATTTCTTTTGAGATTCAGGCTTTACCTTAAATAGAATCTTAAATGCACGCTTTGCTGCATAAGGTAGGATATATTTGAATTTTTCATCAGTTGATCTCATATCGGATGCATGTGGATGATCTCTTACTAAATGGATAGCATCAAATTCACATTTTGTTGTACAAACACCACAGCCAATACACTTATTAGGGTCTACAATAGATGCACCACAGCCTAAGCATCTAGCAGTTTCTATCTTTACCTGCTCTTCTGTTAATGTACCAGAATAATCCTTGAAGGATAATGGCTTATAATCCTTAGATTGGCTTGCAACCTGACGCTTTGCAGTATCATATTCACCTAAAACGATATTTTCCTTATCAAGCTCGATGAAATCTCTTCTATTTCTACCAATAGTTAAGGATGCACCCTTATGTACGAATCTATGTAAGGATTCACTTGCATTCTTACCCTGTGCGATAGCATCAATAACAAACTTAGGTCCTGTATAAACATCTCCACCAACGAAGATATCCTTTTCCTTAGTTTGATATGTAAGTGGATCAGCAATAGGTCTATTGCCTCTACCAAATTCAACCTTAGTACCCTTTAATAGATCGCCATAGATAACTCTTTGACCGATCGCAAAGATAACATGCTTACACTTAATTTCGATGGTTTCATTTTCATTATATAAAGGACTAAATGCTTTAGTCTTAGGGTCGATCGTTTGTGTACACTTCTTAAAGATAATAGAGGATACATTACCATCCTTATCCTTAATAATTTCCTTAGGACCCCAAGCATTTAAGATTTCAATACCATCCTCTAGGGTTTCTTCAATTTCATCCTTAGATGCAGGCATTACATCTCTTTCCTCTAGGGATAGCATAGTTACCTTACCAGAGGTGAATCTCTTAGCGGTTCTTGCGCAGTCAACCGCAACATTACCACCACCAACAACTACGACATCCTCAGTCCACTTAGTTGTGTTATCCTCTGTAGCCTTATGTAAGAAATCAACTGCGATTTCAACGCCCTTTGCATCCTCACCTACAATTCCAGGTAGGTTACCACCCTGGCAACCAATAGCTAAATAGAAGGCCTGGAAGCCTTGATTTCTTAACTCCTCAATAGTAACATCCTTACCAACCTCAACGCCACATCTTATTTCAACGCCAAGCTCACGAATGATATCAATTTCTGCTTCTATGACATCCTTTTCAAGCTTATAGGATGGAATACCATAAAGCATCATTCCACCTGGCTTCTCGTTCTTTTCAAATACAACTGGCTTATAGCCCTTAATTGCTAAATAATATGCACAGGATAAGCCCGCAGGACCAGCACCGATAATCGCAATCTTTTGATCCCAATGATCGATTTTAATCTGTCTTGCAGGAGATACTGCCATTTCAACCTTAGGTACATAGCGTGTCTTTGCATGTAAATCTCTTTCTGCAATAAATTTCTTTACAGCATCAATAGCGATAGCCTCATCTACAGTACCTCTAGTACATGCAGCCTCACAGCGCTTATTACAAATTCTACCGCAAACTGCAGGGAATGGATTTTCCTTCTTAATTAAGGCAAGGGCATCCTCGTATCTTCCCTGAGCGGCCATCTTTAAATAGCCTTGAATTGCAATATGTGCAGGACATGCTGTCTTACAAGGTGCAGTACCTGTGTCATAACAATTGATTCTGTTATGGTCTCTATAGTCTGGGTCCCACTTATCTGTACCCCATTTATTCCAATCTGGAAGCTCATGACGTGGATATACAATTTCACCTTGCTTCGTGCATAGCTTTTGACCAAGCTTAACTGCACCTGCAGGACAATATTCAACACATCTACCACAGGCTACACAGTTTTCCTTTGTAACTTGTGCTGTATATGCACTTCTAGATAAATTTGGTGTGTTAAATAGCTGAGATGTTCTTAACGCATTACAAATATTTACATTACAGTTACAAATACCAAAGATCTTATTCTCACCATCGATATTTGTAATTTGGTGAACGAAGCCCTGCTCCTCTGCCTTCTTTAATATAGCAATAGCCTCATCTGCTGTAATAGGGTGACCCTTACCAGTTTCTCTACAATATCTTGCGAAATCACCAATACCAATACACCAGCCCCATTCATCATCTGCACAGCCCTGTGGGTCCTCTTCTGTACCTAAAAGCCTTCTTGATGATCTACAGGAGCACTGTCCAACACCAATTTCACCATCGTATTTCTTTAGCCAATAGGATAATTTTTCAATATCTAAGGCCTCATTATTCATAGAAATAGCTTCCTCTACTGGAATGACATGCATACCAACACCAGAACCACCCTCAGGTACCATTTGGGTAATACCTGCAAGTGGAATATAGGTCATTCTTTCAAAGAAATTACCTACTGCAGGATGCTCCTCAAGTCTTGGATTTTTACAATCTTTGGTTTCTTCCATATTAAACATTTCAGCAGAGCCTGGAACGAATAAGGTTAGGATATATCTTACATCCTTATCCATTGGAGCTGTTCTACCATTATGATCAAAATGGTAACCCCAATCGAGCTCTAATAGTCCAATATATGCCATTTCATCTAAAACCTTTTGAAAATGCTCTGGATCCTTAGCATTATCTGGACATAGCTTTTTCATTTCCTCAAATGTATAAGGCTTTCTTATTTTCATTTTAAGTGCTATATCGCACATTTCATCACTTAAAATTTCTGCAAGACCCCAATACTCTGGATCATTTGAAGTAACTCCATGAAGCTTATGGTCTAATACATCTGTAATTTTTTTACCAAGCTTAATAACCTTTTCTCTTGGTGCCTTTTCTCCTTCGAATTTGCTCCTCGCACCAGGATAGGTTGGTACTACATCATACTTTCCTACTTTTTTGCCCATAAATTTTCCCCTTTTCTCCTTTTATTTTTCCATTCTTCTTACTAACTCATTTGCTAAAATATCAATACCTTCATCCTTAAGTGCAGAAACTTTAATAATTTTTGCCTTAGGATTTCTTTTTAAAATAACCTTACTACATTCCTCTATATTAAAATCGAATATTGGTAATGTATCGATTTTATTGATGACAACAATATCAGAAACCTGAAACATAAGTGGATATTTCACTGGCTTATCATCTCCCTCAGGAACGGATAATATAACCAAATTTAAATGTGCACCTGTATCAAATTCAGCAGGACAAACCAAGTTTCCAATGTTTTCTAAGAAGCATAAATCAATGCCCTCAATCCCCATTTTCTCCATACCCTGTCTTGTCATTTCTGAATCTAGGTGGCACATTCCACCAGTATGTAGCTGAATTACTCTTGCCTTAGTTTCAGATTTTATTTTTTTGGCATCAAAATCCGAATCAATATCTGCTTCCATTACGGCAATATGATATCGATCCTCTAATTTTTTTATTAAGGAAATAAGCGTAGTTGTCTTTCCTGCACCAGGAGATGACATCACATTTACAAAGAAT
>JAFPSY010000024.1:0-3420 GCA_017413585.1 Acholeplasmatales bacterium | reverse complement strand
TCCTGGTGGTTCATTCATTTGTCCAAAGACCATGGCAGTCTTTGAAATAACTCCAGACTCTGTCATTTCATGATATAGGTCATTACCCTCTCTTGTACGCTCACCTACACCAGAGAATACGGAAATACCACCATGCTCCTGCGCAACATTGTGAATTAGCTCTTGAATTAATACGGTTTTACCTACACCGGCACCACCGAATAAACCAATTTTACCACCCTTAATATATGGAGCTAAAAGGTCGATAACCTTAATACCTGTTTCAAAAATTTCAACATTGCTGGATAATTCATCTAGCTTTGGTGCCTCTCTATGAATTGGCATACGAGGTACATCCTTATCAATTTCGCCCTTGTGGTCGATTGGCTCACCTAAAACATTAAATACTCTTCCAAGTGTTGCCTCACCTACAGGTACAGAAATTGCACCTCCTGTCGCAATAACCTCCATTCCACGACGAAGTCCATCCGTAGAATCCATTGCGATACATCTTACCTTGTTGTTACCAATATGTAGAGCGACTTCAATAGTTAAATGAATTCCAATGCCATTGTTATCTTCTTTATTAACATCAATCGTTAATGCTTCGTTAATACTAGGTAAGCTTCCCTCTTCGAATAAGCAATCGACAACGGGTCCCTTAACCTCAACGATATGTCCTTTCATTAATCGTCGCCTCCTATCGCATTCGCACCGCCAATAATATCAATTAATTCGTTTGTAACGACACTTTGACGTGCTCTATTATATAATAGCTGAAGCTTTGCAATAATCTCCTCTGCATTATCTGTAGCACTCTTCATAGAGTTCATTCTAGCAGAATGCTCTGCTGTTTTAGCATCTAGAATAATACCATAGATCATATCCTCTAAATACATTGGAAGTAATAAATCCAATGTTTTTTCGATTCCAGTTTCATATACAAAGTCAGTTTGTTGATGACTACCCTCAATCTTTTTAATTGGAAGTAGCTCTTCAAAGGTTACTTCTTGAGTTAAGCTATTTACGTAATGATTATATACAATAACTAGCTTATCAATTTCTTTATTTAAATATGCCTCCACAAACTTTTTAGCTAATGGGGCAATATCTACAAATAATACATCGTCTCTTATATAGGTAGGATTTTCCTCTAACATAGGATATCCCATCTTTTTTAAATAGAAATGACCCTTTTTACCTACAGCTGCAGTAATAAATTCATCATTTGACTTATGATTTTCTTTAATCCTTTCGGTTAAAGCTTTTTCAATAGAGGAATTATAAGCACCTGCAAGACCTCTATCGGAGGTGATGATGAAATAAGCCGTTTTCTTAATATCTCTTCCTAAAAGTAATGGATGCTGATATTCGCCATCGGCCTTTTCTACAATTTGAGATACTGTATCCTGAATTCTTTTCATAAAGTCCTTATATGCCTTATAGGTCTTTTCAGCACGCTTTACCTTAGATTGAGATACTGTATACATCGCTTTTGTAATTTGGGCTGTACTCTTTGTAGAATTGATTCTTGTTTTTACTTGACGTAAGGAGTTTGCCATAAGCCCCTCCTACATAAACTTTTTATTAAATTCAGTTAAATATGCATCCATCTTTGCAGTATCTGGTAAGGTCTTTGTTAAACGTAATGTTTCAACAAGCTTCTTACCTGCTTCGGATGTTTTCATATCAATATATAAGGATTCCTCGTATTTAGCTAAAGCCTCAACAGGAATATTATCTAAGAAGCCATGCGTTAATGCATATAAAATCATTGCCTCTTCTTCCATATCTAGAGTCTTATGTAAATCCTGCTTTAAAACCTCTTGTGTTCTCTTACCTCTATCTAGCTTAGCTTTTGTTACTGCATCTAGATCTGAGCCAAACTGAGTGAAGGATTCAAGCTCATGGTAGGAAGCTAAATCTAGTCTTAGTGTACCAGATACCTTCTTTACGGCCTTCGTTTGAGCTGCACCACCAACACGGGAAACAGATAAACCTGCATTAATTGCTGGACGAATACCCTTATAGAAGTAATCACTTTGTAAGAAGATTTGTCCATCAGTAATAGAAATTACATTCGTTGGAATATATGCAGAAATATCACCAGCCTGGGTTTCAATAATTGGAAGTGCTGTAATAGAACCTCCACCAAGCTCATCATTTAATTTTGCTGCACGCTCAAGTAATCTTGAATGTAGATAGAATACATCACCTGGGAAGGCTTCTCTTCCTGGTGGTCTATGTAATAATAATGACATTTCTCTATATGCAACAGCATGCTTAGATAGGTCATCATAAACGATTAATACATCCTTACCAGAAAACATAAAATATTCTGCTAGGGTTACACCAGAATATGGTGCTAAATATAGCATTGGAGCTGGATTTGATGCGGATGCAGAAACGATAATAGAATATTTCATTGCATCATTATCCTTTAATGTTTCATAAACATTAGAAACGGTAGATTCCTTTTGACCAATAGCTACATAAATACAAATAACATCTTGATCCTTTTGATTCAAAATGGTATCAACTGCAATGGATGTTTTACCTGTCTGACGGTCACCGATAATAAGCTCACGCTGTCCTCTTCCAATAGGAACTAACGCATCCAAAACCTTAATACCTGTTTGTAGTGGCTCACATACACTTTGACGATCCATTACACCAGTAGCCTTCATTTCAATTGGACGTGCACCATTTGCCTTAATTGGTCCAAGTCCATCAATAGGCTCACCAAGTGGGTTGATAACTCTTCCAATGAAGTCATCACCTACAGGTACCTCCAAAATTCTACCAGTACACTTAACTAAATCGCCTTCCTTAACCTTAGAGCATTCACCAAGTAGGATTACACCTACACAATCCTCCTCTAGGTTTTGAACCATACCATATACGTCATTAGGGAAAACCAAAAGTTCTGAGGCCATAGCCTTGTCTAGTCCATGAACTATGGCAATACCATCGCCTACTTCAACAACATGTCCAACATTTTCTGTTGCAATATCTTCTTTGTATGCCTTAATTTGCTCTTTAATAAGACCAGATATTTCAGATAAATTAATATTTGCCATGCTTCCCTCCTATAGTGATCCTCTAATCTTATCTAACGTACCCCTTACGGATGCATCGATGGATGCATCATCCGTAATAATTTGTACACCGCCAATAAGATTAGGATTAATTTCATTTATAATTTCAATTTTCATATTAGGATATTTATTCTCAAGAGTTTCCTTAAATTCCTTTAATCTTTTTGACTTAATCTCATTTGCAGAGATTAGCTTAACTCTCAAAATATTATTATCCTTTAAAACAAGCTTTTCATATTCCTTATATATATCATTTACCTTATCAAAGCGATTATGATCGATTAATACATATAAGAAATGAAGAAATGTTTCATCTAAGGAATGATATACCTTATCAACGATT
>JAFPSY010000206.1:0-2296 GCA_017413585.1 Acholeplasmatales bacterium | reverse complement strand
GTAGATTTTGCATAAATCCTTTTTACATTTTTATCCTTGTCTACAAAATAGATTCTGCCTTCTTTTTCTGTATATCCAGAAATAATAATTGTATCTGTCTTTTCATCGAGTTCTAATCCCTGCGGAGTGAACCCATCGAATAAACCAGGAATTGTAAATTCTCTAGTAGCATGATCGTAAAAATCCTTTAATACGATATGTCCAGTGATTCTCATTGTAACATATAGCAAAGCTATGGCAAGTAACAAAAAGCCAAGAACTTGCATAATTCTTTTTAGTATTTTCATCGTATCACATCCTTGTTATTTCTTATATTATAGCAAAATCCAAAAAGAAAAAGAAGTCCAAAGACTTCTATTCTATTTTTATCCCCATAATTTGAATAAGTTCTTCTACTACTTTATTGATATCTTCGTGAAAAACCAAATCCGCTCTTAAATCATATTTTGTCTTTTCTTTATTAATTATTACAAGTCTTGAGCCCGCATAATATCTTATCATAGAGGCTGCAGGATTCACCTTTAGGCTAGAGCCTACAACAATGAGACAATCGGCAACCTGGCAGGCAGTTAAGCCTAAATGATAATATGCGTCATCTAATGCTTCCCCATATAAGGTAATATCTGGCCTTATAAAGCCTCCACAGCTACAATAATTTGCACGATCATGACTTAATTTATTTAAAGGAAATTCCTTTTCACAATTCATACAATACCATCTATGAATGGTTCCATGAAGTGGATATACTCTTTTTTCTCCTGCAAGCTGATGTAAATCATCTATATTTTGCGTAACCAAGGAGGTTACCCTTCCTAATTCCTCTAATTTTTTGAAGAATTTATGAGCAATATTAGGTTTTGCATTCTCATAATATAAATTAGAAAAAATATATTTCGTAAATTCATCCTTATGCTCTAGCATATATCCATAATTTAATATTTTCTCGAAGGAATTATCCTGACTGCTTCTAAAATCTGGAATGCCTGAATTTGTTGAAATTCCAGCACCAGTAAATATAACAAGAGTTTTTGCTTCTGTTATCCATGAAGCAAGCTTTTCTATTTTTCTCATAATGCTTGTTTTGTTCTTTCATTCCATTCTTGGATAATGTTATATGCAGGAACATACTTTTCTTCAATTTCTTTAATTTCGCTTCCAAGCTCTAATAAATTATTTTGCACCTTATCCCATTTTTTCCATTCTATAAGTCCTTCTCCATTTGGATTTCCAAACTTAACGAAATTTGAAAAATAGGTAAGCATCCTATTCGATAATGCATAATCGGATTCGTTATATGCGAATCCATGAATGGATTTATCTATATTACCATAGGCATAGATAATTTCACCAGAATGATATGTACCATAATATCCATTATCCTTTGTAAATTGATAACGATATACATCTTCTCCATTATTTAATGCAAGAGTTGACCATTCATAATGTGGCATATAGAACCAATACATAGAAATAATACGATTAAATAGGCTGAAGGCATCCTCTTCCATTTCCTTTTTATATAAATTTAAAATATCATCTGCAAGCTTAGTATCAAAATATTCCTCAAGCTTCTTATGAATATTGTTTTTATTTGGTAAATCAAATAACATCGTAGGAATAACAAACGCATCTGCCTCAAGCACATTATAGCCATTTAATAATGCTTCTTCATTATTTTCATGATCTAAATATACCTGATATGGTGACTTTGTAATGGCATAGCCATCGATTGTCATCATTGAATTAACATAAGAACTTTTCATTAGCTTTTCTGCAGGTAAATTTCTTAATTCAGAAATGGAATTCGCACCCATTTCCTTCATAATATTTACACCCATATTACATGCATCCTTATAGCTTCTAAAGGTATGAGGTGGATATTTTCCAACGATAGAGCTTGATTCTCCTATCGCTCTTTTGAATAACCCCTTTGCAAGAGGACTTACGCAAATTGCAGATACAGAGCTTGAACCTGCAGATTCACCTGCAATGGTTATATTATCCTTATCTCCACCAAAATAGCTTGCGTTTTCATTTACCCACTTCAAGGCTTGAATTTGATCTAATAAGCCATAATTACCTGTAGTACCATTCAAAGATTCTTTTTTTAAATCCTCATGAGCAAAATATCCAAATATTCCAAGTCTATAGGCAATTGTAATCATAATGACCCCTTGTCTTGCCATCGCTTCACCATTATAATCCAAAGAATTTGAATTTCCGCCAGTTAATGAACCACCATGAATATAAACCAAGATAGGTAAATTCGTTGTAATATTCTTAGGTCTCCAAATGT
>JAFPSY010000023.1:0-1800 GCA_017413585.1 Acholeplasmatales bacterium | reverse complement strand
ATGGCTTGGCAGCAGTTTGTTGGACTGGAATACCCTTTTCAGCAGCGAAAGCAAGTAAGTCACTACGACCTTGGAATCTGTTGTAGAATTCTGGAACTCTCCATGGAGCAATAACTTGAATGTTTGGATCAATAGCGTAGAAAGCTAATTCGAATCTAACTTGGTCGTTACCCTTACCAGTACAACCATGACAAATTGCATCTGCACCTTCCTTTAATGCGATTTCAGCAATTCTTTTTGCGATAATAGGACGAGCAAAGGATGTACCTAATAAATATTTTTCATATTTAGCTCCAGCCTTCATTGTAGGATAAATAAAATCCTCTACGAATTCCTTATTTAAATCCTCAATATATAGCTTAGATGCACCTGTTTTAAGTGCCTTTTCCTCTAAGCCCTCAAGCTCTGATTTTTGTCCTACATTACCAGAAACACAAATAACCTCACAGTTATCATAATTTTCCTTTAGCCAAGGAATAATAATGGAAGTATCCAAACCTCCAGAATACGCTAAAACAACCTTCTTAATACCTTTTTTCATTTTCAAATTCCTCCTTAAAATCCATTTTAGCATAAAAAAAAGTCTCTTTCAACGAAAGAGACGCATGTATGCGCGGTACCACTCTAATTGCTAAAATAATATTTAGCCACCTCGAAATCCCTTAAAGCGGGAAACTTTCCTCTAAAGAAACGCGTTCAGCATTTTTACTTATCCTGCTTCCACCCACCAGGACTCTCTATAAAGGCTTATGTGCTTACTCCTTTTCTTATCACAGAAGACTTGCTTGAGTAATAAAAAAAGGACTATATTAGTCCCGTTTTTATTTGGGACTAATAATTATGAATCTAAGACTTAGTCCCATAATTATACTCAAGTTTATTTTATTAAACTATCTTTGCTAGGGGTATCTATTAAGGAACCGGCCCAAAATAGATACTTCTATTATAATCCCATAGAGGCATATGTCAATAAGAAAAAAGGGCTTAAAACGTTTTCAAACTATGTTATTTAAACATTTAAATCGTTGTTTTCCCGAATTAAATATATTAAATAGGATTAAAAGTGAAATTTTCAACCATATTCTTTTTTTATATGGATTTCATAATTCCTTTGTGATACAATACTTCCGGTGATAAAAATGGATAATTATTTACAGAAAGCTTATTGCATGAATCAAACGGTAAGAATCTATGCAGCAATCACTACAGATATTGTTAAGCATGCGGAAGAGATTTTCAATCTATGGCCAACAAGCTGTAGTGCACTTGGTAGAGTATTAACTATGGCCGCAATTATGTCATGCACATATAAAAATGATGATTATTTAACTATAAAGGTATTAGGAGATGGACCAATCGGTAAAATTATCGTTGGTGCAAATGATGGTAAGGTTCGAGGTTTTTGCGAAAACCCTGGAGTAGATTTAAGATATAATGACGGAAGACAGGCAGTAGCAAAGGCCGTAGGTGCTGGCCAAATTGAGGTCATTAAGGATTTACATATGAGAGCGCCATTCTCTTCTTCATCAGAAATTATTTCTGGTGAGATTGCAGAGGACTTCACCTATTATTTTGCGAAAAGTGAGCAAATCCCATCCTCTGTAGGTCTTGGTGTATTATTCGATAAGGAATCTAAGGTAAAGGCTGCAGGTGGCTTCCTAATTCAGGTAATGCCAGGCTGTAAGGAGGAATATTTACAGAAATTAGAGGAAAAGCTTGCGAATTTAAAGAGCTGTTCTACTATGATCGATGAAGGATATTCTGCTGAGGATATCATAAATGAAATTACGGGTGGCGATT
>JAFPSY010000205.1:0-12776 GCA_017413585.1 Acholeplasmatales bacterium | reverse complement strand
AGGATTTTTAAAAGTGTAGATTAGAGAATTGTTTTATAGACATATTAAAATGCGAAGTCTGATGATAAATCGACTTCGCATTTTTAAATTTCTAAATCATTTTTTCATATATTAATCTCTTAGGCTCTGGAAAAATATAGGAATATATAACATATCCACAGTAGGAATAGCCTAAGGTTTTAAGCATAGTTTGCATAATTAAATTCTCAGGATGGGTATCAATTCTTATCGATTTTCTTCCTGTATTTTTAGTGAATTCCTCTGCAAAATGCATAAGCTCTGTAGCAACACCTTGGCTTCTATATTCCTTTTTTACAGCAATTCTATGAATCGTTGTGTAATTCATTTCCTTTGTAAGCCATTTTCCAAGAGGTTCATCATATTCCTTTTCATAGCCCATAAATGTAGCAACACCACAAACGATGCCATTTCTTATGCAAACATAGCATTGTCTTTTTAAAATATCATTTTTAAATGTTTCCTCACTAGGGCTTCCCTTAGGTCCATTCCATTGGGATGAGCCTTGGCTTTTTAAGAATTCCTTTGCATCATTTAAGCATGTAATTATAGAATCAAAATCATCCATTAAAGCAAGTCTTATCATAATAGCTTCTCCTTAATTACATCTATAAAGGATTTATCATCCCATTTATAGTTTTGATATACCTCATCTAAGCTACCAAAGGTAATTTCAACCCCAGGCTTAAAGCCATGGAAGAATACGTGATTGGTATATCCATGTTCTTCTTTATATTCTAATATTTTAGAATAAAGAGTACCAGATGATATATTTTGCTCAAAAACTAAAATTGGTAAGTTGGTTGCTAAAGCATCCTCTAAAGCATTTATATCCATAGGTTTTAAGGATCTAGCATTAATTACAGTTAAATCAAAATTGTTTTCATCGACAATTCTTTTTAGCCTTAAAACATCAGGGCCATAGGAAATAATAATGCCTTTTCTTCCAACGCTTAGAGTTGGCCAGGATAAATCACATAAATAGGTATAATTTAAATCTCTTTTTAGCTCTTTTGATCTTGGATAACGTATAACAAATGGATGCTTTTGATTAAAGGCATAATTGAATAAACCAATGGCCTCCATATCATCCATAGGCATTGTTACAATAATATTTGGCATAGCTAAGAACATAGATACATCATAAATTCCCTGATGTGTAATACCATCCTCACCAACAATACCGGCACGGTCAATTCCAAAGATAACCTTTAAATCCTGTCTTGCGATATCATTTAGGATTTCATCATAAGCTCTTTGAGCAAAGGTAGAATACATAAGTACGACAACATCCTTATTTGCAATAGCCATACCTGCGCCCATGACTGCAGCATGCTCCTCTGCGATACCTACATCATAAAAATCATTTGGATAATTCCTATGGAACAATTCAAGCTTTGCGCCAGCCTTTGTTGCTGGTGTAATCACCTTAAATTCCTTTATTTTTCGTTTTTCGACTAAATAGTCGGCAACAATCTTAGAATAGCTAATATGTGTATTATCTTGAAAAATTGGAGCTCCTGTTTTAATATCAAAGGGCTCAACACCATGGAAGTTACCTGTAGTATCTGCCTCACTAGGGGAATATCCTTTACCCTTTTTCGTTAATACATGTAATAGAATTGGTTCTTTTTGAATTTTAATTCTTTTTAACGCTTTAATTAATGGTACTAAATCATTACCATCGTATGGTCCATAATAATCAAAGCCTAAATCCTCAAATACATTATCCTTTTGGATAAATGCTTTGAAGGATCTTTTTATTTTATGGCAAAAAACATGGAGCCAATTCGGGAATATTTTGGTCAAAACTCTCTTAAGACCAACATGAAATTTAGATCCTCTAAGCCTTGTTAGAGCACGAGTTAAAGCTCCTACAGATTTCGTAATACCCATTTTATTATCATTTAAAATGATGACTGGGTTTTTACCCTTAATTTGGCCTAAGAAATTTAAGCCCTCCATTGCAACACCATTCATGATGGATGAATCACCAATTACACTAACGCATCTTTTATTTGATGCAAGCATAATTCCACTCATCGCAGAAATAGATGTTGAGGAATGACCAGATTCCCATATATCATATTCAGATTCTTCACGGTTAATATACCCGCTTAATCCACCAAATTGCCTTAAATTCTTAAATTCCTTTGCTCTACCGGTAAGAATTTTATGTGTATAGCATTGATGTCCTACATCAAATAATACATCTACTTCCTTCGGATCAAAGACATAGTATAGGGCAATTGTCAATTCTACAACACCTAAGTTTGAGGATAAATGTCCTCCAGTTTTAGAGATGTTTTCAATTAAAAAGTCTCTAATCTCCTGTGCTAGTATCTTAAGCTCTTTCACACTTAGGTCTTTTAAAAAGGATGGATCTTTTATGTTTTCTAAATCAAACATAGTATCACCATAGCTTTCAATTTTGAAATTATATAATATTTAAATGAAACATGCAATCTTAGATTTCTATATTCTCTTCAAAATCATTTTTTGTAAGAGAATATAATAAATCATCATAAATGGTACCATCTTCTTTTCGTGTTCCCATTCGAATCATTCCATCATAATGGAAGGAAAGTCTTTTTGCAAGCTTAATACTTCTTTCATTTTCCTTAGATATTCTAAGAGAAATGATTTTTCTATCTAATCTTGTAAATATATCATATATAACTTCCTTTAGTGCTTCTGTCATATATCCATATCCACTAAAATCCTTATGGATAAAATAGGTCATAGAAACAGATTTCATATTATATCTTAGATAATCTCTTTCAACACCAATGATACCTATAGGTTCCTTTATATTTTTTAATATAATGACATAGGAAATGGTTTGTTCAATCATTTTCCATATGATAGCCTCATTCACGTTTTCTGTAGCATTATATTTATTTGCATAATCTGTGTTTAATATAGAAAGTACAAAGGGAGCATCCTCCTTTGTCATCTTTCTTATCATTAATCGATTTGTTTCTAGCATAGTATCACCCAATTTACGGTCATTTAAATTTATTATACACCATATTCCATAAAATTTATAGTATGGAAATACATAGAAAATGCAGGACCTGTGTCCTGCATACTATACTATTATTCCTCCATCCAAGATGCATCAGATGGATTCTTTTGGAATTTTAATACCTTTTTAATATCTGCTTCAGAAATATAATTCTCCTTTGCAGCAACCTCAACTAGAGTTTCAAAATTAGATAAGGAGTGGTTTTCACAATTTGCAGCATTTAATCTATCGATACCCTTTTGTAATCCATAAGTAAAGATAGAAACAATACCTAATACATTAGCACCAGCTTCTCTTAATACTTCAACAACCTCTAGGGAAGATCCTGCAGTAGAAATTAAATCTTCAACGACAACAACCTTTTTACCCTCAGGTACGATACCTTCAATTTGGTTTCCTCTACCATGGTCCTTAGCTCCACCTCTTACATAGCCCATAGGTAAGCCTAAAATTTCAGATACGATTGCAGCATGTGCAATACCTGCAGTTGATGTACCCTCAATTACCTCAACATCTGGGTAATAATGCTTAATTACCTCAGCAAGACCATTTTCTACAACTCTTCTTACCTCAGGGTAAGATAAGGATAATCGATTATCGCAATAGATTGGAGATTTAATTCCTGATGCCCAAGTAAAAGGGTCATTTGGTTTTAAAAATACTGCCTTAATCTTTAATAAATTTTTTGCAACCTCTTGTGCTAGCTTCTTCTCATCCATTTTAACAAAACTCCTTTACACATCTCTTATATGCTGCAAGAGGATCCTCTTGCGCTGTAATACTTCTTCCTACAACAATATATGTTGAACCAAGCTCCTTTGCATAGGCTGGTGTTGCAACTCTCTTTTGATCATTTACAGAATCATCAGCAAAGCGAATACCTGGAGTGACACTAATTAAGCCTAATTCCTTAATGATTGGAGCCTCAAGTGCACTACATACTACACCCTGTAAGCCTGCAGCCTTAGCGTTTTTCGCATAGGTCTTAACAACATCCTCTAATTTTTCTTTAATTAGTAATTCATTTTCAAGTACCTCTTGGCTAATGGATGTTAGCATAGTTACTGCAATTAACTGTGTCTTTTTACCTGCTTCTGTTGCATCAAGACCTCTTCTTGCAGCCTCCATCATTTTAATTCCACCTTCTGCATGAACATTTGTGATTTCAACGCCAAGCTCACCAAGGTTTCTCATGGCCTTTTCTACTGTATTTGGAATATCATGAAGCTTTAAATCCAAGAAAATCTTAAAGCCCATTCTATGTAGCTTCTTTACAAGCTCTGGTCCTTCCTTATAGAATAATTCCATTCCAATTTTTAAATAAGGATTTTCACCCTTGAATGGCTCTAAAAACTTAAATAATTCTTCTTGATTTTTAAAATCACAAGCTATAATTACATCTCTCATATTATTTTGCCTTTCCAATAATCTCTTCTAAACTTTCAATTCCATATTCTTCCATTACTAAAGGAAGCTCTTCAATGATTTTTTTGCATGCATAAGGGTCAACTAAATTCTGTGCACCAACCATTACTAAGCTTGCACCGGCATACATCATTTCAAGAACATCGTATGCATTTGTAACACCACCCATTCCAATAACTGGAATTGTTACTGCATGAGATACCTCATATACCATTCTTACTGCAACAGGGAAAATACCAGGTCCTGAATATCCACCCTTCTTTACAGAAATGATAGGACATCCTGTCTTAAGGTTAATTCGCATACCTACCATAGTATTAATTAAGCTAATTGCATCTGCACCTGCAGCCTCAACTGCCTTTGCCATATCGACAATGCTTGTAACATTTGGAGATAATTTTACAATTAAAGGCTTTTTACAAACCTTTCTTACCTCTAGAACCAAATTATATGCTGTATCTGGGTCAACACCAAAGGCCATACCACCACCAGAAACATTAGGGCAAGAAATATTTAATTCAATTGCGAAAACCTGATCACAATTATTAAATTTCTTTACGGTTTCTGTATATTCTAAGATAGAGTGGCCACCTACATTCGCAATAACCTTATCGTTATATACCTTAGATAGCTTTACGAATTCCTCACGAATTACCTTATCTACACCAGGATTTTGAAGTCCAATGGAATTAATTAAGCCAGAAGGACATTCTGCAATTCTTGGTAAAGGGTTACCATATCTTGGATTTAGGGTTGTACCCTTACAGGATATAGATCCTAATATATTAATGTCATATAAATCAGCAAATTCATAACCAAATCCGAAGCAGCCTGATGCTGGAACAATAGGATTTTTGAATTCCTTACCTAAAAAATGAATCTTAAGGTTCATTAAAATTCAACCTCCTTACCAACGAATACAGGGCCTTCCTTACATACTCTTTTTGGTCCATTTGTTGTCTTTATAGAGCAACCCATACAAGCACCAAAGCCACAGCCCATTCTTGCTTCCATAGATACTACACCAGAAGGAAAGCTTTTCGCAACAGCCTCAAGCATTCTATATGGTCCACAGGAATAATAATAATCAAATTCAATTTTATTTTCCTTGATACAATCACATACATTGCCATGATATCCTAAGGAACCATCATCTGTTGCTAAAGTAACATCACATAATTCATTTAAGACATCTAGCATAACTAAATCATCCTTACTTCTTGCACCATATACAAGCTTTGGCTTAATTCCCATTTCATTGAATCTTTTTGCAAGACCAATGAGTGGGGCAATTCCAATTCCACCACCAATAAGTAGTGGTTTTTTATCTTCATATAGTGTAAATCCATTACCTAGTCCAATTAAGCAATCTAGAGTTTTACCAACCTCGTAATCTGCCATTTCCTTTGTACCATGACCTAATACCTTAAATAGGATATCTACATGATCGATATCAAAATCACAAACAGAAATAGGTCTTCTTAGGTAATGTCCTGGAAGTAATATATTAATAAATTCTCCAGGATTTTTTATTTCCTTCGTATCGCCTTCAAGTCGCATTAGGTATAAATCCTTACCCACCTTGACATTTCCAGCAATCTTAAGAATTACATTTTTCATAGGATTAATCCTCCTTATCGATTACAGAAACTCCCATAGTTATTTCTTCTAATACATCCAGTAATACTCTTACTGTATCTAAGCATGTGAATACAGCTACATTATTATCGATGGCAGCTCTACGAATGATCTTACCATCCTCGTTTGTATTTACACCCTCTGTTGCTGTATTGATGACATAGGTTACATAGCCCTTCTTAATAGAGTCCAAGATTTCTTCAGAGCCCTGAGATAGCTTCTTTCTTACTCTTGTTTTAATATCATGCTGCTTTAAGAATCTTGCAGTACCAGAGGTTGCTTCAATATTAAATCCTAAATTATAGAATCTCTTAATTAGTGGTAATGCTGCTTCCTTATCCTGGTCAGATACTGTTGCAAGAATTGTACCGTAGTTTGCAACTCTTGTACCAGATGCCTTAAGGGATTTATAAAGTGCACGATTTAAGGAATAATCATAACCGATAGCCTCACCTGTAGATTTCATCTCAGGAGATAATACAACATCAAGCCCTGCAAGCTTTGTGAAGGAGAAGGTAGGAGTCTTTACATACCATCTCTTTCTCTTTTTTGCAAGTCCAACATAGCCTAAATCCTTAAGCTTAGCACCAAGCATTACCTTTGTTGCAATATTTGCAATAGGTACACCGGTAGACTTTGCTAGGAATGGTACCGTTCTACTTGATCTTGGGTTAACCTCAATAATAGATACATAATTATTCTTATCTACAATAAACTGAATATTATATAAACCAACCATATTTAGCTTTCTACCAATACGGCAGGTATAATCGATAATTGTTTTCTTTACCTCTTCATTTAGAGAATATGGAGGATAAACACTCATAGAGTCACCAGAGTGTACACCTGTACGCTCAATATGCTCCATAATACCTGGGATGAATACATCCTCTCCATCGCATACTGCATCTACTTCGCATTCCTGACCAGAAACATACTTATCAACTAAGATAGGATGCTCATTATCAAACGCAACAGCCTCAGCTACCTTACTTCTTAGTACACTTTCATCATATACAATATGCATCATTCTACCACCTAATACGAAGGATGGACGAACTAAAACGGGGTAACCAATTTCATTTGCAGCCTTGACAGCCTCCTCAACAGAGAATACACCATAGCCCTTTGGCATTGGAATATTGATTTCCTGCATTGCAATTTCAAATAAATCTCTATCCTCAGCCGTATCAATTGCTTTAGCGCTTGAACCAAAGATTTTAACGCCTGCCTGGTCAAGCTTATCTGCTAAGTTGATTGCAGTTTGACCACCTAGGGCAACAATAACTCCCTCAGGCTTTTCAAAATCAATAATATTCATAACATCCTCAAATGTTAATGGTTCAAAATATAATTTATCGGAAACAGTATAATCTGTAGATACTGTTTCTGGGTTATTATTGATAATAATAGCTTCATAGCCAGCTTCCTGAATACCCCAAATCGCATGAACGGTAGTGTAGTCAAATTCTACACCCTGACCAATACGAATTGGACCAGAGCCTAATACAACAATCTTCTTCTTGTTGCTTCTGATGGATTCATTTTCATGCTCATATGTAGAATAGAAATATGGAATATAGCTTGAGAATTCAGATGCACATGTATCAATCATTTTATAAACTGGATAAATGTTATTCTCTTTTCTATATTTATATACCTCTTGGTATGTAGAATTCCAAGCTCTTGCTAAATAAGAATCACTAAAGCCATATTTCTTTGCCAATTTCATAGTATCTAAATCAAATGGCTTAGCCTTAATGACATCCTCTAATTCTACGATATGATAATATTTTTCTAGGAAATATCTATCAATCTTTGTAATGAAATAAATATCATCGATGGTTGCACCCTTACGGAATGCTTCTCCAATAGCATATATTCTTTCATCTGTATGTAGTTTAATTAAATCTAAAATTTGATCTAAGGATAATTGCTTTAAGGATTGAAGTTCAATATGATCTACCTTATTTTCCAAAGAACGAATCGCCTTTAGTAAGGATTCCTCGATATTTCTACCGATACTCATTACCTCACCTGTAGCCTTCATCTGAGTAGATAGGCTTCTGTTTGCAGATGCAAATTTATCGAATGGGAATCTTGGAATCTTTGTAACTACATAGTCAAGTGTAGGCTCAAAGGATGCCAAGGTATTGGCAATATGAATTTCATCTAGTCTTAAGCCGCAGGCAATCTTTGCAGAAACTCTAGCAATAGGGTAACCAGATGCCTTAGATGCAAGTGCAGATGAACGGGAAACTCTAGGGTTTACCTCAATTACATAATATTGGAAGGAATATGGATCTAAAGAGAACTGTACATTACATCCACCCTCAATACCAAGTGCACGAATAATCTTTAAGGAAGAATTTCTAAGCATTTGATATTCCTTATTCGTTAAGGTTTGTGATGGAGCAACAACGATAGAATCTCCTGTATGAATACCAACAGGGTCTACATTTTCCATATTACATACAACAATTGCGGTATCGTTCTTATCTCTTAATACCTCGTACTCAATTTCCTTAAAGCCCTTAATAGACTTTTCAACTAAAACCTGAGATACAGGAGATAATTTAAGTGCATTCTTTGCAAGAGGAATTAATTCCTCTTCGTTATCTGCAAATCCACCACCAGTACCACCTAGGGTGAAGGCAGGTCTTAAAATGATTGGGTAGCCAATCTTATTTGCTGCAGAAACTACCTCATCTAGATTTGTTGCTGTAATGGATTCCAAAATTGGTTCCCCAATTTCTTCACATAGCTCTTTAAATAATTCTCTATCCTCAGCCCTTTCAATAGCACTTGCAGAGGTACCAAGTAATTCTACCTGACATTCATCCAAGATACCCTTTCTTGCAAGCTGCATACCTAAGTTTAAGCCGGTTTGTCCACCGATAGAACAAATTAATCCATCCGGACGCTCATAACGGATAATTTTAGCTACATTTTCCAAATCTAGTGGTTCCATATAAACCTTATCTGCAATTTTTGTATCGGTCATAATAGTTGCAGGATTTGAATTTACAAGTACTACCTCATAGCCCTCTTCCTTTAAGGCAAGACAGGCCTGCGTTCCTGCATAATCGAATTCAGCACCCTGACCAATGACGATTGGGCCTGAACCAATAACCATTACCTTTTTAATATCTGTTCTTCTTGGCATTGAAATCCCCTCCCTTTTTCATAAGATCCATGAAACGATTGAAGATATATTCACTATCCTCAGGACCTGCAGCAGATTCTGGGTGATATTGTACAGCAATTACGCCATTCTTATCATCCATCATACCCTCTGCTTCATTATCTAATAAATTAATATGAGTTAATCTTAAGCCTGTTCCTTCTAAGGATTTAATATCGATAGCGAAGGAATGGTTTTGAGAGGTTATCTCAACCTTATCCGTATCTAAATTCTTTACAGGGTGGTTTCCACCTCTATGACCGAATTTCATTTTATAGGTCTTTGCACCATAGGCAAGACCAATCATTTGATGTCCAAGACAAATACCTAAAATAGGTACAACACCCTTCATCTCTTTTACAAGATTAATAACTGGAGTAACATTTTCTGGATCTCCAGGACCATTGGATAGGAATAATCCATCTGGCTTATATCTTAATATTTCTTCCTTTGTTGTATTATATGGAACGACAACAACATTACATCCAGCCTGATTAAGCTTACGAATAATATTTAGCTTTACTCCACAATCGACACAAACAACAGTATTCTTTGGATTTGGAGTTCTAGAATACCAAACCTTCTTTGTCGAAACGGTTGGTACCTGATTCTTTGGATATTCATAATTTCTAATCATTTCCATACATTCCTCGTATGGCTTATCAATATCACAAATTAAAGCCTTCATGGAGCCATTATCACGAATCAATCTTACGATTTCTCTTGTATCTACACCACTAATACCGCAAGCCCCAGCCTCTTCCATTACCTCTCCTAGGGTTCTTGTGAAACGGAAATTTGAAGGTAGGTCGTTATATTCATGTACAACGAATCCTGACATATAAATATTTTTAGATTCGTAATCATCGTCTGTTAAACCATAATTACCAATTAGAGGGTAGGTCATACATACGATCTGTCCACAGTAGGATGGGTCAGATAGTATTTCTTGGTAGCCAACGACAGATGTATTAAATACGATTTCTGCAAGCTTCTCCTTAAAAGAACCAAAGCCCTCGCCCTCAAAAACCATTCCGTTTTCTAAAACTAGCTTTCTATTGTTCATAATAATTTCTCCTTAGCGTTTATAAACTAATTTACCATTTACAAATGTATATTTAGGAAAACCATAATATGTTTTTCCGATAAATGGACTATTTTTACCCTTAGATAATATTTCATCCTTTGTATAGGTATGAGGATTTTCAATATCTAAGATAGCAAGATCTGCAATATATCCCTTCTTTAAATCCCTTTTTGGTAAATGGAATACCGAAATTGGATTATAGACCATAAGGTCTAAGAATCGATTTAGGGATATTTTACCATTTTTCACAAATTCTGTATATATGATAGGTACCATAGTTTCAAGACCTATAATACCATTTGGACATTTATTATATTCTCTTTTCTTTTCCTCTTCTGTATGAGGTGCATGGTCACAGGCAATCATTTGTGCTGTACCATCTAGTAGTGCCTCTATGGTAGCTAGACGATTCTCTTCACTTCTTAGTGGAGGATTCATCTTATAATTACCATCCTGAATCATTTCCTCATTTAGAACTAAATGATGTGGTGTAACCTCACAGGTAATATTTGTATACCCTTCACTTCTTGCCTTTCTTATTGCCTCAAAGGATTCCTTAGTGGACATATGGCAGAAATGATATCTACAGCCTATTTTTTTTGCAAGCTCAATTTCTCTTCTTACGGCTACATATTCACCCTGTGGTAAATAGCCATCTACACTATCTTCAGCGTGAGATGCAATCACTAAATCATATTTCTTAGCCATGCGCATAACATCCTCAAGCAAGGATACATTATTTACTCCCTTACCATCATCAGAAATGGCATAAACTAAATCATGGATTTCTTCAACCTTAGATGCCTCAAGCTGGTTTTCACCTACGGATACAGCACCATAGGGATAGCAATGTACGCAAGCATCACGAGAGATTAAATCAAGCTCAAGCTTTAAATTTTTATAACAATCTGGACAAGGGTTTAAATTTGGCATTGGCATTACGGTTGTAACTCCACCCTTAGCTGCAGATAAAGATCCCGTTTTGATGGTTTCCTTATCTGTAAAGCCTGGCTCTCTAAAATGAACATGTACATCAATCGCACCAGGCATTACGAGAAGGCCTGTACAATCGATAACCTCACAATCCTTATTGATTTCATCCTCTATATCGATAATCTCTTCATTATGGATTAGGATATCCTTTTTTATTAATTTATTATCTTCAATTATAAAACCGTTCTTAATTAATATCATAAATTACCATCCAATGCATCTGAAATGACGGCCATACGGATATAAACTCCATTGGTCATTTGCTTATAAATTCTAGATTTTTCGCATTCTGCAACACTATCTGCAATCTCAACTCCCCTGTTGATTGGAGCTGGATGCATGATGATTGCATGATCCTTCATCATCTTCATTCTTTCTTCTGTCATACCATATCTTTGGTGGTATTCTTCCTTGCTCATACCCATTTTTTCTTGGTGACGCTCAAATTGAATCCTTAGTAGCATGATGACATCCATGGTCTTACATGCCTCATCTACAGGAATCCATTTCGCACTGTGATCATTAAATTCCTCTGGGCCTGAAATATATACCTCCATACCAAGCCTTTGCATTACCTCGATATTCGAGTGTGCAACTCTTGAATGAGAAATATCACCCATTATACAGCATTTAAGACCTTCAAACTTTCCGAATTCCTCATGAATGGTCATCAAGTCAAGTAAAGACTGTGTTGGATGGTTAGCCTTACCATCTCCACCATTAAATATAGGAATACGAATTGTCTCAAGGTCTTTATAATAATCATCCTTAGAGTGACGAATAATAACTCCATCGACACCTAATGCTTCAAATGTTCTTACTGTATCATAAAGGCTTTCACCCTTATTGATAGAAGATTCCTTCGTATCGAAATCAATAACGGAAATTCCTAAATTCATTAATGCTACCTGGAAGGAATAATGTGTTCTTGTTGAGTTTTCAAAAAACATAGTCACGATCTTCTTATCAGGATATTGAATACGGAAACCCTTCTTTAGCTTTTCTGCATAGCGGATAAGCTCTTTAATTTTATCTGTTGATAAATCTTTTAATGTAAGTAAACCTCTCATGATTTCACCTCAAAAAAAATAGTTGTCTAACCCAAAAAGACTAGACAACTAGTAATCAACATAAAGTAATCCCTTAATATTAACCTATATCTTGTTAGCCTCTCTGGACTATCTTAAAGCTTATTGACATTATAATATCACAAACTATACATACATTCAAGGTTAAAATTATAAAGAAATTTTATGGAAGCGTTTGATTATTTTAATAAATCCTCTAACATATCAAGTAAGCTATCCAATCTTTTAACAACAGCCATAAATGCATCCTCCTTTGTTAAATCGCATCCTGCTTCCTTTAATAGTAAAACAGGGTAATTCGATGCACCAGATTTT
>JAFPSY010000204.1:0-2098 GCA_017413585.1 Acholeplasmatales bacterium | reverse complement strand
GTCGTTATAAGTAAGGTAATGGAGGTAATTGAAGATGGAAGAGAATAAAGAAATGAGCTTTGAAGAATGCATCAAGGAGCTTGAAAATATATTACGTGATTTAGAAAGACAAGATATTTCCCTAGAGGATTCTGTTAAGGCTTATACAAAAGGATTAGAGCTTTCCAAAAAATGCAATGAAATCCTATCTACAAATGAAAAGCTCGTTGTAGAAAAAATGACAGAATCTGGATTAGTGGATTTTACTCAGGAATAAAATGAGATTAGATCAATATTTAGTAGAAAAGGGCTTCTTTGAATCTAGAAATAAAGCGCAGGCTGCAATAGAGGATAAGAAGATTTCCATCAATAATAAAATAATAACAAAATCCTCCTTTGATGTATCGGATTTAGATTTTATAGAAATAGCTTCAGATATATGTCCTTATGTATCTAGAGGAGGATACAAGCTTAAGGCCGCTATTGATGCCTTTTATCTAGATTTTAAGGACAAGGTCATTGTAGATATTGGCGCATCAACTGGAGGCTTTACGGATTGTAGCTTACAGCATGGTGCAGCTAAGGTTTATTCTATAGATGTAGGTACAAACCAATTAGCTGAAAAATTAAGAAATGATTCTAGAGTAATTTCCCTAGAACAAACAAACATCAAGGATATACCCTATTTTCCTGAAAAAATCGATTTTTTCGTCATGGATGTATCCTTTGTATCCATTGAATATTTAATGAAGGATATCGAAAAATTTATTACGGAGGATAATAAATTAGTATGCTTGATCAAGCCTCAATTTGAGGTTGGTAAAATGCATATGAAAAATGGTATTGTAAAGGATCGAACAACCCATATTCAGGTTATTAAAAATATTATGAATGATTTAGCTACCTATGGCTTAGGTATCTCTAAATTGATACCATCCCCTATTTTAGGTGGGTCTGGCAATAAGGAATTTTTATGCCTTATTGAAAGAAACGTTAAAACATTAGTTAATGTTGTTGAAGCAGTAAAGGAGTGATTTCATGTTAAAATCCTTAAGTGTTAAAGATTTTGCAATCATTGAAGATTTAACCGTAGAATTTCATAATGGCATGACCGTTTTAACTGGTGAAACAGGTGCAGGTAAATCTTTAATTATTGATACGATTTCCCTCCTTCTTGGCGCAAGAGCGGATTCTGATATGATCCGGTATGGAAAGAGTCAAGCCTCTGTTATTGGTATATTTGATTATGTAAAGGAATTAGATTCCATTTTTGATTCCTTAGGAATAAGAAAAGAGGAAATTAAAATTGAGAGAATCATATCCGATTCGAGTAAAAATCAGGTTAAGGTCAATGGTGTTTACATCACTTTAAATTCTTTAAAGCAAATTTCAAAATATTTAGCAGATATTCATATTCAAAATGATACCTATAAGCTATTTAATCCAGAGAATTATTTAGATATGCTAGATGGATCAAGTGATTCTAATTTCAATAAATATTTGAATAAATATTCCAAAAGCTTACTTGAATATTTAGATGCCTTAAAGGATTATAATAAGGTTTTAATGGGTAAGAAGAACCTTGATGAAAGATTAGAATTCCTAAAATACGAAAAAGAAGAGTTAGAAGCATTAGAGCTTTATCCTAATATGGATATTGAGCTTAATGAAACCATTTCTAGATTATCGAATTTTGATAAGATTAAGGAAGGCTTAGTCAATTCCTATAATAGCTTAGATATAAATAATTCTATCGATAATTTATATGATGCATCAAAGGCTTTAGAAGCTATAGGAGAATATGATAAGGAATATATGGAATATGCATCTAAGCTTTTAGATTGTTATTATATTTCTGATGAGATTAAATCAAATATAAGATCCTCTATCGATAATTTAGATTATGATGAGGATGAATTAAACCATTCGATTGAAAAGATGAATGATTTATCTAAGGCAATGGATAAATATAAAAAGAATGTCGATGAATTAATGAGCTATTTAAAGGAAATCACCTTAATGATCGATATGGCAGAAAATTATGATGAAACCTTAAAGGCTCATAAGGATATTTCCGCTATGAGAAGGCAAAACGCAGGAAAATAGAAAAGCCCGGAGT
>JAFPSY010000203.1:0-16391 GCA_017413585.1 Acholeplasmatales bacterium | reverse complement strand
CCATACGCTCTACTGTTTTACTCTTTAGAGTATCATATGGAATTTCAGTGATGACAATTCTTTCCTGATCTGGACCCATTTCCTCAATTTCATATTTACTTCTTACAACGACACTACCTGCACCTGTCAAGAAGGCCTCACGAATGCCATCGCGACCCATGATGATACCACCGGTTGGGAAGTCTGGACCTGGCATAATTTCAAGTAGGTCATCTACCGTCATATTGGGGTTATTGATTCTTGCGATGGTCGCATTGATAACCTCATTGATATTATGGGTTGGAATATAGGTTGCATAACCTGATGAAATACCCATTGCACCATTGACTAAAAGATTTGGGAATCTTGCAGGTAAAACGGTTGGCTCTGTTTCCTCATCATCGAAGTTTGGAATGAAAGGAACCGTATTCTTATCTAAATCCTGTAGTAGGAATTCTGCATTCTTAGATAATCTTGTTTCTGTATAACGCATGGCTGCAGGTCCATCGCCATCGATAGAACCATTATTACCGTGCATATCGATTAGGGTAACACCCATTTTCCAAGCCTGACTCATACGTACTAGGGCTTCATAGATGGAGGAATCACCATGTGGGTGATATTTACCCATTACATCACCAACGATACGGGCAGATTTCTTATATGGCTGGTTGGAAGTTACCTTCATATTGAACATACCATATAGAATTCTTCTTTGTACAGGCTTTAAGCCATCCCTTACATCTGGGATTGCACGCTCTTGAATAATATATTTCGAATAACGACCAAAGCGGTCTCCTAGAGCATCCTCTAATTTGGTTTCTTGGAATTTCTCCTTAAGGAAGATGTCTAGCTTTTTCTTAATCGATTCACTCTTTGCCATAGACTATTCCTCCTCTAATGTAAAGGATACATGGTTTTCAAGCCAGTTCCTTCTTCTTTCAGAATCACTACCCATTAATACATTAACCTGGGATTCAGCCTCAGCCTCATCCTCTACATGTACCTGAACTAGGGTTCTCGTTTCTGGGTTCATAGTGGTTTCCCATAATTGCTCAGCATTCATTTCACCTAATCCTTTATAACGCTGTAGGATGGTTGGACATTTACAGGAGGCTAAGATCTTATCCTTTTCCTCATTCGTCCATGCATAAATAATTTCTTCTGTTTTACCACGCTTGGTTATTTTAAATAGTGGTGGTAGAGCTAAATAGATTCTACCATCCTCTACTAAAGGTCTCATATGGTTAAAGAAGAAGGTTAATAATAATACCTGAATATGGGCACCATCATCATCGGCATCGGTCATGATAATGATTTTCTTATAATTACATTTCTTTAAATCAAAATCAGGTCCATATCCTGCACCAATGGTATAAATCATTGTATTAATTTCTTCATTCTTTAAGGCTGCATCAATCGTTGCACGCTCGGTATTTAATACCTTACCACGTAAAGGTAATATTGCTTGGAAGCGTCTATCTCTACCCTGCTTTGCAGAACCACCCGCAGAATCACCCTCAACTAAGTATAGCTCATTGATTTCCTTATTCTTTTCACTGGTTGGGGCAAGCTTTGTAGAAATATTTCTTTCGCCCTTATCCTTCTTATCAAGTCTAGCCTGCTCTCTTGCCTTTCTTGCAGCCGCTCTAGCCTCTGCTTCCTTTTGGGCCTTCTTAACGATTCTTTCTGCAAGGTCCTTGTTTTCCATTAGGAAGAAGGTAAGCTTTTCGCCTACGACATTATCGACTGCAGTTTTGGCCGCTGGAGTACCAAGCTTAGCCTTCGTTTGACCTTCAAATTCAAGCTGCTTTTCACCAATTCTTACAGATACTACGCTTGTTAAGCCTGTACGTATATCTGCACCCTCTAGGGTTTGGTTTTCACGAATGAGCTTCGCTCTATGAGCATAATCATTAAATGCTCTAGTTAGAGCAGTCTTATAGCCTGTTTCATGCGTACCACCATCTGGTGTTTTAACATTATTTACAAAGGAGATTAAGGTTTCATTATAGGAATCTAGGAATTGGAAGGCAACCTCAACTTCAATGGTTTCTGTTGTCGTTTGGCTCTTACCATCCGCACTCGTCGTTGTAACATCACTTTTGTATTCGCCATCGAAATAAGCAACATTATGCATTGGGCTCTTACCTGTTGTAAGGAATGCTACATATTCAGAGATACCATTTTCATATTGGAAGGATTCACTCTTTCCACTTCTTTTGTCCTTTAATGTCATCTTTAATCCCTTGATTAAAAATGCACTTTCTCTAATTCTTGTTTTAATTGTATCGTATTGATATACTGTCGTAGTAAATACGGATGGATCTGGCTTAAAATGTACTGTTGTACCTGTTCTTCTTGTATCACCTAATACCTCAACAGGAGAAACTACCGTTCCACCATGCTTGAAGGTAATCTTATGGATTTTACCATCTCTATAGGATGTTACCTCCATAAAGCTCGATAATGCGTTGGTAACCGATGCACCTACACCATGTAATCCACCAGAGGTTTTATATCCTCCACCGCCGAATTTACCACCGGCATTTAGCTTTGTATAGATAATTTCCATAGTATTCTTTCCGGTTTCATGCATACCACATGGTACACCTCTACCCGAGTCCTCTACTGTAATGGAATTATCCTCATTGATCGTTACGACAATTTCCTTACCATACCCTGCTAGGGCCTCATCTATGGAATTGTCTACGATTTCCCATACCAGGTGATGTAGTCCTCTCTCATCGGTGGAGCCAATATACATACCTGGACGTTTTCTAACATGCTCTAGGCCCTCTAGGACCTGTATAGAGCTGTCATCATACGAATTTTTTGACATTCATACCACCTAAACTTTCACAACAATATTATAATACCAAATTTGCAAACGTTTTCCAAGATTTTAATCATAAAAAATCATAAAGATAATTTATAAAAACGTCGTTTGACATTAAACTTTATACATTGTATAATTACAATGATTTTTATAGAAAGAGGGAGTTTGTTATGTTTTTAGAATCAACTACTCCAGATACTTGGAATATTATTATTTCCGTACTTTTAATGATTGTTGCCTACCTATGTGGTTCATTCCCATCCGGGGTTGTCGTAGGTAAAGCATTGACCGGTACAGATATAAGACAATTTGGTAGTAAAAATACAGGCTCAACAAACGCAATAAGAGTTTTAGGTAAAAAGGTTGGCTTTTTAGTCTTCTTCTTAGATGTATTTAAAGGTGCCTTCGTTATTATACTTTTACAAATCCTATCGAAATGTAATGTCTTCCATTCCGTTTTAGATTATGGATTCTATGGTATGATGGCTGTTATTGGTCATTCCTATTCTATCTTCTTAGGCTTTAAGGGTGGTAAGGCCGTTGCGACAAGCTTAGGTGTTGTACTTTGTATATGTCCCTTAGCTGGTATTTTATGCTTAATTACATTCCTAATTGTACTTAAGACTACAGGCTATGTATCCTTAGCATCAACCTTCGCAACCACAGCTGTATTACTTACCTATTTAACCCTATTCTTTATAGGATATTATGGACCATCCTTTATAGAATATTTCATCAATGCTCCATCCTTAGCAAATCTATTAACAATTTTAGTTCCTGGTGTAATTATCATTTATAAGCATATACCAAACTATAAAAGGCTTGCTGCTGGTACTGAAAATTCCTTCAAAAAGAAAAAGGAAGCTCCCGTTGAAACAGAAAATAATGAATCTAGTGAAAATACTGCAGAACAATAGTCTGCAGTTTTCTTTTGCCCAATAACGGTCCTATTGTTTCATTTTAAGAAAAGCACAATTTTGATATTGCTTGAAGACTAAAAAATGAATATAATTGAAATTAGATATAGATTATGGAATGGAGTGGATTTCATGGAAACGAATGAATTTCAAAAGCGAATCATTCAAGAATTTGTCCAAAGAGGATTTCAAATTCAAATCCTTAAGGATGATACAAACATGATTTATATGAACAACCCTGTTGGAATGACCGTAGAGATTTATCCAGAAAGATATTTAGTATTCAATGCGAAATATAAAAGTATCTTCGAAGAGGATAAAACAGATGCAGGGGAAAAGAGATTATGGAAAAAGAAAAGATATGATAGAAATGGTAATCTAACGCATTCAGAGTCCTCAAATGGAGAATGGGATGACTACTTCTATGATAAAAAGGATCAGCTAATTAAGCATATGTCCTCTAATGGTAGGTGGGAGGAATATTCCTATACCGATTTTGGAGAGCAATCCTATTACACCAATTCCTCTGGATTCTGGGAAAGATGTGAATATGACGATAAGCATAGATTAATTCATAAATATACCTCTGATTTCCACTGGAGATATATTTTCCCAGATATGGGAATAGATATTGATGGTATTAAAACAAAATATACAAAAATCAGAGTAAATAAGGAAAGCTATAGATTAAATAAGAGTAGATTTAATAATTATCATGTATTATTAACTACAGGCTTAATGACCGAAGAGCTTGGTAAAAAGACCTTCTCTAAGCTAGAATTATATCTATATGAAAGCTTAACAGATGTTATACGTATCGAAAAAAAGGCTGAGGCCAATAGGCAAAAGGCTATTTTAGAGGCTAGAAAGAAAGAGCGTAGACGTAGAGGATTATGGGATGAATAATCCCATTTTTTTCTTGCAAGAAAAAAGGGCTTAGCTAAGCCCTTTTCTGTTAAATATTGTTTTTAAATCTTATCCTTCAACGATAGCGTCTACTGGGCAAACACCCTGGCATGCACCGCAATCGATGCATGCATCAGCATCGATATGGGAAACATCCTCAACTGTAATAGCACTAACTGGACACTCAGGTGCACAAGCACCGCAAGCAATACAATTATCTTCTACAACAACTCTTGGCATAGTATTATTTCCCCTTTCCTTAATCTATTTTTATTATAATCTTATATTCTATAGTTTGTCTAGCATAACTATAATATTTTACGTTTTTTAAGAATTGAAAATAAGTGTTGAAATTTATCCTCTTAAAGTGTAAAATAGACTAGAATAGTAAAGGAGACATAATTATGTTTTTAGAAGTTGAAGCAGGACATATGGATTTAGCCATTTGGCAATTTGTCTTAATTATTCTTTTCGTTTTAATTGCAACTGCAGTTGCAACATTCTTCTTAGTAAGAAAGCTATTCAAAAGAGAGCTTCAGAAGAATCCTCCAGTAAGTGAGGCTATGATTCGTGCTATGTTCCAGCAGATGGGAAGAACTCCATCAGAAAAGCAGGTACGTGCTGTAATGAAGTCTATGAATGAGGCTAATGAAAAGGAAGAAGCTAAAAAAAGAGAAAAAGCTGAAATTGAGGCTAAGAGAGCAGCAAGAAAGGCTGCTAAGGAAGCTAGTAAAAATGAGGCAAAGTAAAAGGGATTTCGAAAATCCCTTTTTTTCTTACTTCTTTTCTTCTATTTTAGAATCAAAGCCATGAATCTTACAGTAGGCCTTTGCAGCATCCATATCACTTATATTTTTAAATCTAATTTTAGAATGCTTAATAAATCTTATCGCAACAAAAATATCCGCTATACCAAGTAGGATCATAACTCCTCCTACAACATAGATTACTATTTCATTATTTGCATTTACGATTAATAGGATTGCTACAGTAAATAAAAGTAATGCAATGAAAAAAATCAATACGCTAAAAACCTTATATAATACCTTTTGTGTTTTTCTATACTTATCTGCATAGATTTTCATTTCTTCCTTTGTCATATAAACTCCTCAAAAAATCCCTTAAGATAGCTTAAGGGAAATTTCATTATTCTTGTGTTGTTTCAGTTTCTGTTGTAGTCGTAGTTTGTGTTCCATCAGTAGATGTTTCAGTTTGTGCTCCTTCAATATTAGTTGGATGCTCAACAGCATATAGGACATCCTCAATGGTTCTATGACGCTTTTCTTCGTTTTTATTATAGTCTCTTGCATAAATGACTATGCCTACAACCAATAGGATTGCAGCAATAATTCCAATGACCTTAAGTGGATTTACTCTTTTCTTTGTATCTAGGTAATTTGCTTCTCTTCTTTTCATATTGCTACCTCCGAGCTACATTCTTTACGTTATTATAACACGTTTTTAAATTTTTGTATAGAAAAAAGAAAAATAGACATCCTATGTCTATTCATCCTGTATTTCTTTAGAAGCAATATTTTCTTCTTCTATTTCTTTTACTTCTTTTACTTCTTTATTTTCTATAGGCTCTATAGGTTTATCTTCTGTTAATTCTCTATCACTAGCTTTTTTCTTAAATTTGGATAAGAAATAAGATAGAATAAAGCCAATAGGTAAGGATATAACACCTAAGATGATTTGAAGTGTTGTTGTAGTACCATCAATATTACCATATTCTGTAAAGAAATTTACGAATATTACTGGAATGGAGCCTATAACAAAGCCTAATATTGCAAAATAAGATCCAATAGGGAATCTTTTAAACATATAGGTTAATAGCTTAGATGCAGGTATTAATCCTAATATAATACCTAAGGCAACAGGTAATATAACTAGGATTACATTACTGTAGCCCTGCATAGTGAAATGGTGAATATTTGCAATGGCATCCATGAATGTACCATAATAATTAAATACAACGAGCATTAATACACCAGATACACCAGGAATTAGCATAGCAAAGCAGCCAATAAAGCCTGAAATGAATAATAATAAATAATCCTTGAATTCAAGTGCTACCTCACCAATAGGTACGCTTTGGTCCTTATTGAAGGCAAGGCCTAAGAACATAAGCCCTATAACGGCTAGAAGTCCTAAAATAAAGGACAATATATATTTCCAATTGATCTTCTTTATGACTGGCTTTGCAAGCATAGGTACACTACCTAAAATGATTCCTGCAAAGAACATATAGGTAGGTAGTGGTAAATAGGTAAGCATTACTCTTTTTAAGAAGATTCCACCACCTAATATACCTATAACTGCTCCTATAGCGAAGATGAATAAAAATAGAATAACGGATTTAAATTTTTTTATGATATTTGCGATAGCATTCAAAAGCTTATCATAGATATTCGTAATGACAAGCATTGTACCACCACTCATACCAGGGATTAGATTGGATGCCCCAAATAAAATACCCTTTAATAGTGTTAAAAGATGCTTCATAATATACTCCTTAATACGTAAAGATTATAATGGATTCATTAAAAGAAATCAATATTAGAAGCTTTTTAAGGTATGATTTTCATTGAAGGAATAATAAGTATCATTGGAGATGATCAAATGATCTAAAAGTAATATATTTAAAGTATCTAAGGTTTTTGAAAGTTCTATAGTATATTTTATATCTGCTGTAGATGGATTTATATTTCCTCCTGGATGATTATGTATGATAAATACTCCATAGGGATCCATTTGTAAAATGTCTTTAATGATTTCCTTTATAGGAATATTGATTTCATTATAGGAATCACTTGTATATTTTTTAAGGTTTAGTACCTTTAATCTAGAATTTACCCCAATGACCATCAATAATTCCTTTTTTATACCATAATAGGATGGATAAACATATTCAAATAGCCCTTTGGCGTCGTTTAGGCACTTCTTGTTATTTTCCTCAGATATAACTCTTCTTGCGATTTCAAAGATGGCTAAAAGCTTTGCTCCCTTAGCCATTTTAATTCCTGGAATTTTAGATAATTCCTTATAATCAAGCCGCATTAGGCTTGCAAAGCCATAATCCTGAATTAATCTTTTACTCATAGAAAAGACATCTTCATTCTTTGTTCCTGAGGATAGCATAATCGCAAGTAGCTCATCATCGGATAGCTCACTTGGTCCATCCTTAATTATTTTTTCTCTTGGTAGCATTATATCAACTCCTATAATTTGATATTATATAGGAATATATTTTTCGTTTCAAACATGCTCAAATTTCATTTTTGGATATATTTCCTAGTTATTCTCAGAATTCATGAAAAAAAGAAAAAAAGGAATGATTTTTCATTCCATTTTTAGAAATTTATAGATTAAGTCTATAAATTATTTTTTAAAATATTTTTCTCTTACCTGGGAAATAAAATGTAAGGAGCCTGTAATAAATAGGATTTCATCCTCCTTAATATTATTAATTTCCTTATCTAGACACTCACTAAAGGTATCATAGATTTTACTAGGTATATAGGTATATTTTACAAATTCATTAGGATCTGTTTTTCTTAGGTCATCTAGTCCTGTGAAATAATAGAAGCTTGCTATTTTATTTAGCTCTTCTATCATTTTCTTATAATCCTTATCATATAAGGCACTAAATAATACCTTAATTTTAGCCTTACCCTTTAGCATGGATAAAGTCTTTACGGTAGCCTTAATCGCATGAATATTATGCCCACCATCAATTAATATTTTTGGATTTTTAGAGATATATTCCATTCTACCTGGCCAAAATATATTGGCTAGAGCATAATCGATAAAATCCTTAGGAAAATTAGGCAATATGTATTTTACAGCCTCTATCGCAATACTTGCATTATAGGCTTGGTATTCACCCATTAGGGATACCTTATAGGATTCATTCTTGTAGGTGAAGGATGTATATTCCTTTAATGCTATATCCTTTATAAATGGGTTAACATAGATAAGCTTTGTATTCTTTTTGTCTAAATATTCCTTAAATAAAGGAATTAAGGATTCATCAACTGCAGTAATTAGTGTCTTATTTTCTTTTGCAATACCAAGCTTATGATAGCTGATTTCTTCTAATGTATTTCCAAGCTGGGCCATATGGTCATAGCCGATATTGGTTATAATTTGTAAATCGGTATCTAAAAAGTTTGTTGCATCAAGTAATCCACCAAGTCCTGCTTCCATAACTAGGATATCAATATTTCGATCCTTGAAATAAAGTAATGCCATAAGTAGGGTTAATTCAAAGAAAGGAATTATGTCATTATATTTTGCTTCATATTCCTTAGAATATTCATATAATATATTTGCATAATGCATAATTTCTGCATCAGAAATATACCTGTCATTAATTTCAATTCTTTCATTAAAGCTTATGACATAGGGTGATATAAATAGACCAATATGCTTGCCGGTTAGGGCAAGCATTTTTTGTATCATGATGGCTGTAGAGCCTTTTCCATTCGTACCAGCAATATGAATAATCTTATAGCTTGGCTTATCGACATTAAGGTCTTTTGCAGCACATTTTATTCGGTCTAAATTTTCTCTTTTTTTCGTTTTTCTTTGGTCAAATAGCCAAGAATAAACGGAATCTATGGATGTAAACATTAAGCGCCTAAATCCTGTAAGGATTTTAATACCTCCTGGTATTGCTCCTTATATTCCTTTTGTTTTTGCATTTCTGCATCAATTTTAGCCTTAGGAGCCTTTGAAATGAAGGATTCATTCGATAGCATCTTTTCACTTCTTGAAAGCTCTGCCTCAAGCTTAGCCTTCTTTTCAAGAAGCTTCTTAATTGCCTCTTCCTTATTAACTAAATCCTCTGTTGGAATAAAGATTTTACACATTGGTAAGATGACAATGACATACTTCTTGATATCTAGGGTAGCGTCACTTGTTAAGAATTCAAGCTTCTTAGGGTTTGTAAACTTAAATAGATATCTTGTTGTAGATGCGATTGTTTTTGATACGGCATTATCCTTAGCTACAATTGTAATGGCAATTGGCTCCTTTGGTGCCTTATTTGCCTTGCTACGTTCGTTTCGAATCGATGTGATGATTTCAATCATATCATCGATAGCTTCCTTATCTAAAGTAAAATCAAAGTCCTTATTTGCCTTTGGCCATGAAGAAATTGTAATGGATTCCTCCTTATGAGGAAGTGCCTGATAAATTTCTTCTGTAATAAATGGAATGAATGGGTGTAATAGCTTAACAATAGATCTTAATACATAAACTAATACATTCTTAGTCATCTGCATTTCTTCTTTGTCTTCGCTTTGTAAATCTACCTTTGATAATTCTACATACCAGCTTGCGAAATCATCCCAAACGAAGGAGTATAGAGTTCTTGCAGCTTCACCGAATTCATATTTTTCCATGTTGTAATCAACATTTTCAATAACCTTATTTAGCTTAGTTAAAATCCATTTTGAAGGTAGGTTTAGCTTATCTTTGCTAATTTCTGTTTCCTTATAGCCCTCACCTAAATTCATTAATACATATCTTGAAATATTCCAAATCTTATTTAAATAATTCCAGCTGGATTCAATCTTTGTTTCATCAAATCTTAAATCAAGGCCTGGCGCACTATTCGTAGTTAGGAAATATCTTAGGGAATCTGTACCATATTTTGCGATAACATCGAATGGGTCAACACCATTACCTAAGGATTTAGACATTTTTCTACCTTCAGAATCACGAATTAAGCCGTGGATTAAAATGTCCTTGAATGGTGCATGATGTGTGAATTCAACACCCTGGAATAGCATTCTTGCAACCCAGAAGAAAATGATATCATAGCCTGTAACTAATACATTTGTTGGATAATATCTTTCTAGAAGGTCTGTTTTTTCAGGCCAGCCTAAAGTAGAGAATGGCCATAGGGCACTAGAGAACCATGTATCAAGTACATCCTCATCCTGTACCCAGCCCTCTCCTGGGCATTCTACCTGAACCTTTACCTCGTTATCCTTATACCATGCAGGAATTCTATGTCCCCACCAAAGCTGACGGGAAACGCACCAATCCTGAATGGAATCTGGGTCAAGCCAATGCTCTAGAGTTTGCTTAAATCTTGCTGGTACGAAGCGGTATTCATCATTTTCTAGTACCTGCTTAGCTAAAACATCCATTTTAACGAACCATTGCTTAGATAATCTTGGCTCAACAACAACGCCTGTTCTTTCGCTATGTCCAACAGAGTGAACGATTGGCTCTGTTCTTACATATAAGCCTTCCTTTTTCAAATCCTCAACGATTCTATCTCTACAAACGAAACGGTCTAAGCCTTCATATTTACCTGCCATAGAATTCATTGTACCATCATCATTCATACAAAGTGGCATAGGTAGGTTATGACGCTTACCAACCTCAAAGTCGTTAGGGTCATGGGCTGGTGTTACCTTAACACAGCCTGTACCAAATTCCATATCTACATATTCATCTGCAATAACTGGAATTTCAATATCGGTAAGAGGAATTCTTACCTTCTTACCTACGATATCCTTATATCTTTCATCCTTTGGATGTACCATTACCGCTTGGTCAGCAAACATAGTTTCTGGTCTTGTTGTTGCAATTTCAACATAGCCAGAGCCATCCGTTAAGGGGTAATTATAATGATAGAATGCACCCTCATCATCCATATGCTCAACTTCGATGTTCGATAGTGCAGTTTTAGCCTGGCAATCCCAGTTGATGATTCTTTCACCCTGGTATAGTAAGCCCTTATTATATAGGGTAATAAATACATAGTTTACTGCCTTATTTAAACCCTCATCTAGGGTAAATCTTTCCTTTGTATAATCTAAGGATAAGCCTAGCGCTGCCCACTGGGAACGAATGAAGTTCGCATATTCATGCTTCCACTCCCAAGCAACCTCTAGGAATTTTTCTCTTCCAAGATCATATCTTGAAATGCCCTGCTCCTTTAATTTTGCATCAACCTTAGCCTGTGTTGCAATACCTGCATGGTCCATACCAGGTAGCCATAAGGCATCATAGCCCTGCATTCTTTTTCTTCTTATAATAATATCCTGTAATGTTGTATCCCAAGAATGTCCTAAATGTAATTTACCAGTTACATTTGGTGGTGGGATAACGATAGTAAATGGCTCCTTTGATTTATCACCTGCAGTGAAATATCCACCCTTAAGCCAGAAATCATATTTACCATTTTCTACTTCTTTAAAATCATATTTTGGTTTTAGTTCCTTCATATTTCAATTTCCTTTCATAATCTTCTCTTGTCATAGAATAAAAGTCAGCATCTATGATTCTTCCATCGTATAGCTCTTTATATTTGCATAGCCTTCCATCATATAAAAAGCCGCACTTCTCGATAACCCTTTTGGAGGCATAGTTATCGGAATGATGTCCTACCTCTATGACTTCGGTATCCGTCTTTTCAAAAATATAGGCTATAACAGAATTGACGACCTCAGTCATAATTCCCATATTCCAGTAGGAATCATTTAAGGAGAAACCTAATTGCTTCACATATTTATATTTTCTTATTCCGTAATTATAAATCGATATTGTTCCGATCATTTTATGATTCTCTAGGTATTCAATACCAAAGACATCCTTAGATAAAATCATTCCACTAAAGACTCGTCTTCCGACCTCTTCATTTGGAATTGGCTTCCACCCGGCCATAGGACCTATGGTATCCTTTACTGCATATTCATAATAATCATCGAAATCCCTAAAGCTTAAATCACGGATTAATAACCTTTTCGTTGTAATTCTCATAAAAAAAGTCCTCAGGAATAATATATTCCTAAGGACGAATTCTTCGCGGTACCACCTTAGTTCCATACATATAAATGTATGACACTTCATTAATCTTTTAACGCAAGATAACGTTTTAGGCTAATCTTTGTTTCTCACCTAAAAGGCTCCGTGACTACCTTCTTTAGAATTTTTATAGGTATTTTCACCAAATATACCCTCTCTTGAATAAAAGATTCTAAATACTCCTTCACATCAACGCTACTTTATTTTAGTCTCATTTCAAACTTTTGTCAAACAAATATTGCAATTAGTAATCCTATTATAATCGATACACCTAAGGTGATGATATCATTACGCTTTATTCTAAAGCTTTTTCTATAAATACAGTAGAATAAATAGCCTACAAGTCCTATAACTACCCATAGGGCAGAAATGGATGAGGATATTAGCTTAAATGATGTTACCATATATAATGGTATAAATAGCTTATAGCCAAAAATGGTATCGGATTCATCGCCAACAAGCTCTGCGTTATTCTTCTCACTATGAATGAAGAAGAATGCTATAGAGGCTAATATAGCTAGTGCTATATTTAATATGATACCTAAGATATTGATATCTCCATAGGTTCCACCAATCATATTCGAATGCATCTTACCAGAGATATCAAATAATGGAGAATAGATAAAAAACCAACGCATATAGAAGGTTCTATCGGAATAATTCGCACCTAAAATCAAGCTATACATTACATTCATTAATGTAGGTAGGAAGCAGGATGCTAGTGCCATGAAGATAATACCATCAATAAGTGTATTTCCCATGGTGTAAAAGAAGGTTAGGAAGGTATAAATCAATATACCATAGCCTATTGATGCTAGCATAAAATAGATGGAATAGGACATATCATATATATTCGATACCGAAGGTAATGTCGCAAGCCATATGAAGGAAATTAACCACTGTGGGATATATAGAATTAAGAATTCTGCAAGTCCTACAAAGTATTTACATATATATAGCTTTATTCTTTTTATCGGTAGGGAATAATATAAATCGACACTTCTTCTTTTCATTTTAAATGAAAATTCCATTATCGGTATTATAGTTACAATAACGGATAATACAATCGATAAATAAATAAATGGATTCGTTTGACCTGCAGTTTCAATTCTATAATCTCCACTTTGGGAATAATTAATATAGGAGGATTGAGATTGAATGATAATGGTCATAACAGCCATAGCTATCATTAAAATAATCATTGCAGGTAATCTTCTTCTAAAATAATAAAGGAACATCTTTTTCATTTCATCTTACCTCCATTTTCAACGATAGCGGTAAATACCTCTTCGAATTCAATTGGAAGCTCATCGATGAATACAGGATTCATTTCCTTTAGCTTTTCTTCGATATCCTTTAAATTTAATTCTGAAACTAATCTGATAACTCTACCATCTTTTTCTATATGCTTATAAATTCTTGGGAAGAAATGAATATCTGGGTCCTCCTTGAAGGCAATTTGGTATTTATGTAATACACCAATAGCCTCTTCAATAGAGCCTGATGCAGCAATCGTTGTATTATTTAATATAGCGAAGGCATCACATAAATCCTCAAGCTCCTTTAGGGAGTGACTCGATATGATTACGGTTGAACCCATTTTTTCAACCATATCCTTGATTTGGTTTTTAAATTCTACTCGAGCGAGTGGATCTAGTCCATCGAATGCCTCATCGAGTAGCATATATTTTGGTCTTATAGCGAAGGCTAGTGACACAAATACCTGTCTTTTCATTCCTTTAGAGAATTTATCCATTCTTTTATGAATAGGAATTTTAAATTTATCTAAGGTTTCAAAATAGGTAACCTCATTCACTGGATAAAAGGTATTCATTAGGGTAAGTAGGCTTGCTGGAGTGGTTCTTGCAGTATAGAAGGGGTCATCGGATAAAAAGAACATTTTTCTTTTGACCTCTTCGTTATCATATGCATTTTCACCATCGACTAATACAATACCATCATCAGCATTATAAATACCAGAAATTACTCTGAGTAGAGTAGATTTACCAGCACCATTAATACCAATTAAACCTAATATTTTCTTATCCGGAATGCTTAAATTAATATCCTTTAGGACCTCATGGTCCTTGAAGGATTTTGATATTCCACGGATTTCAATCATGGATATACCTCCCTTTTAGTTAAGCATTATTCATTCAAGATATCTTGAATTTTTAAAGATATACTTGCGTAACGGAAATAATAATCCCTTAAGGATTTAAGCATGGCATCGTAATTGCATGCTGTAAAATCCTTAATTTCCTTTTTCCCGAAATAATATTCCTTAAATATATATAATTCATCCGAATTTTTAAGTGTAGCACAGGATGGACAAAATGCACCACCCTTATCTAAATCTATAAATTTGATATCACTACTTCCGCAGGATACACAAGTCTTTAAATTCGGAGCTATGCCAAAGGCATAAAGCATCTTTACTAAAAAGATACATAAAAGCTTTTTTGGGTTTTCTGTTAAAATATCCTTTAACATTTTTTTAAATGTAGAATAAATGGGACCATGGTTATTATCTATAGGTATATGATTTATGATATTTAGCATAACCATGAAGCATTTTACTCTTAAAAAATCCTCACTAATCTTATAGATAGAAGATTCTACATTATATTCCATTAAGGTAGGAAGGCTTGCATCCGTTGTTACAAAGGATACCTGATTTCCTATGGTAGTAAAGCCTAAAAGCCCATTCTTGGGCTTGTTTGCACCTAGGGCTTTTACAGAAATTTTACCTTGTGGGGTATATAAATGTATAATTTTTGAGGATTCCTTATAATCGATTGTATCTAATATAATTCCTTCACTTTTCATTAGAAATTATCTAAGGAATAGCCCAGTGCTCTTAGATCATCTGGTCTATCCTTCCAATCCTTTTTCACCTTAACCCATAAATCTAAGTGAACCTTAGTATCTAATAGCTTTTTTATGTCCTTTAAGGCAAATTGCTTAATCTTTTTAATCATTTCACCATTGTGTCCAATGATGATTTTCTTTTGGGAATCTCTTTCAACAAATATAGTTGCATAGATTTCCATAGTATCTTCTTCCTCTTCGGATTCCTTCATAGAATCTACAATAACAGCTACAGAATGAGGAATTTCTTCTTTTGTTGCGATTAATATTTTTTCACGAATCAATTCAGAGATTAAGAAGCGATCTGAATGGTCACTTTTCATATCATCTGGATAAAATTTAGGTCCAAAGGGAAGACAACCCTTAATTGCATCCATTAAATGGTCAATATTCTTATCCTCTAATACGGATACAGGAAATATACCCTGGAAGGGATATAAATTCATATATAAGGCAATCGTAAGGTCAATATCATTGAATTCCTTTAATTGATCTACCTTATTGATGACTAAGAATACAGGAGTTTTGGTTTTCTTTAAATTATCTAGGATAATTTGATCTCCTGGTAGGACATGCTTTACGGGTGTTGTCATAAAGATTATGGCATCTACTCCCTGTGTTGCATCATAGGATGCATTTACCATTCTTCTTTGAAGCTCGGTTGTTGGCTTATGAATACCTGGGGTATCGGTAAATGCGATTTGGTATTCATCGGTGGTTACAATACCTAAAATTTTATTTCTTGTCGTTTGAGGCTTATCACTCATGATGGCAACCTTTTTACCTACCATTTTGTTTAGGAAGGTTGATTTACCTACATTAGGTCTACCAATAATAGCAACAAAGCCAGATTTATAGGTATCTATATTCATCATTTTAAGGAATCTCCACTAAAAGAATATGGTAATAATTCAGCTACATTGGTTAATTTTACCTTACGCTCTAGGTTGGTTAAAACAATTGGAGTATCCTTCTTTAATAATTCCTCCATAACCTGGCGGCATGCACCACATGGGCTAATAGGCTCATCTGTTTGGCCAACAACGCAGAAT
>JAFPSY010000202.1:0-4649 GCA_017413585.1 Acholeplasmatales bacterium | reverse complement strand
GTAAATAAATATATTTCTCTTTTACTTAAGGATACAGAGGATTACAGCATCGATGTAAACTTCAATTTCCAATTTATGACAGAGGGTGGATTAAAGGGTATTGATTCTTATTCTAGAGGATATCAAAATATCATTTCCTTATGTATGAGACTTGCCTTAATTGACTGCTTGTATCCACAGGAAAAGCCATTTATCATTCTAGATGATCCATTTGTTAACTTTGATGATGAAAAGCTAGAATTATGTAAAGCCTTAATCAGAACCATTTCTAAGCAATATCAAATTGTTTATTTTGCTTGTCATAAATCAAGAGAAATCTATGTAAAAGCTGAGGATAAGAAGACAATTCCTGATGCAGTTACAAAACCAATCTTCCAAAAGCCTACTCCAATTCGTGCATCTGTAAAGGAGATGCTTGGAGAGGGTGCATTAAAGGATGAGCCTAAAAAGCCAATTAGTGTTGAGCGTCCAAAGAGATTATCTATTGAGGATGAGCTAATTGATGATTTAACTAGAGTAAATCCACAGGATGTAAGACCAGCTCAGGTAAGAAAGATAGATGCAACAACCATCAAAAAGGATGCTCCACAGGCAACACAAGCAAAGAGTCAAAAGACAATTGTGATTAAAAGACAAGAATCTGAGGCTGAAGAGCCTAAGGTTAAGCCAAGAACCATAAAGATAAATAAGTAGGTTTATATGATATTAGATGGTGATATTTTAGCCTATTTTGATGAAATGGCAATCGATGTAGAAGAAAGTACATATGAGGATACATTTTCCTTCATTTTTAAAATTTCCTATGGATCATTTGATTTAGATGCATCCTTCACAATTCATAGATCTATGAATTTATTATCCTTTATGGTTGTTATGGAAAACCCAGAGGTTATAGAATCTATGCCTTTAGCCTTAAATGCCTTAAATGCGAATTCTACAATTTTAAAGGCATATTATGATAGGTTAGATGATGCTGTATTTATTAAAGCATCTACCTTCGTAACAGAGGATAATGTTATTACCTGTATCGATTATATTCTTACCTCAATTAAGGATTTAGATTATGAATATATAGAAAATCTATATAATTCTATCTATAAAGAGGATTATGATGCTTCCTTTGATTTAGAGTTTGAAAAAGCACATCAGGATACCTCTATTGAAGAGGATATGGCTGAGCTTATGAGCCTTTTAAGGAAGAAGAGATAGAAGAACCACTTAGGTGGTTCTTTTTCTTGTGTTTTAAATTAGAAAAATATATAATGGTTTTTGAGAGGTTATGAATATGAAGAATTATACAAAAATTGAAGAAAGATATATTGAAGAAATTAGCTCAAATGTAACCCTATATGAGCATAATAAAAGTGGTGCAAGAGTATGCACCATCAAAAATGAGGACAACAATAAGGTATTTTCTATTGCCTTTAGAACACCTCCAATTAACGACACAGGCTTAACTCACATTCTTGAGCATTCTGTTTTATGTGGCTCAAAGAAATTCCCAGTAAAGGATCCCTTTGTTGAGCTTATTAAAAGCTCATTAAATACATTTATCAATGCCTTTACCTTTGAGGATAAAACCATGTATCCTGTTGCAAGCCAAAACGATAAGGATTTCCATAATTTGATGCATGTATATATGGATGCAGTATTTTATCCTAGAATCTATGATCATGAGGAAATCTTCAAGCAAGAGGGCTGGCATTATCATTTAGAAAACATCGAAGATCCTATTACAATTAATGGTGTTGTATATAATGAAATGAAGGGTGCCTTTAGTGACCCAACCCAGGTTTTATATTCCAAAATTGAGGAAGCCCTATTCCCTGATACTGCATATCATTTTGTATCCGGTGGAGACCCAAAATATATTCCTGAATTATCCTATAGCCAGTTTAAGGATTTCCATTCGAAATTCTATCATCCATCCAATTCCTATATTATGATTTATGGTAATTCCGATATGGATGAAAGAATGGAGTGGCTAGATAGCGAATATTTATCTAAATTTAATAGGATTGATTTTGATACAAGATTACAATTCCAGCAACCATTCGATAAGCCTAAAAAGCTTGTTTCCTATTACCCTGTAGATAAGGGCACAGATTTATCTAATAAGACTTATTTAAGCTATAATGTTGTATTCCCTACAACCTTTGATACAAAGCTTATGATTGCAACAGCTATTTTATTAAATGCATTATTTGATGTACCTGGTGCACCACTTAAGCAAGCCTTGCTTGATGCAAAGATTGGTGTAGATGTATCGTCCCTTTTTGATGATGGAGTATTACAGCCTATGCTATCGATTATTGCAGAAAATGCAAATGAATGTGATTTAGATAGATTTGTATCCATTATTGATGGTGAACTAGAAAAGATTTTATCAAATGGATTAGATAAGGAATCCTTAATCGCTTTATTAAATCATGCTGAATTTGCTCAAAGAGAGCGTAATTTCTCCCCAAGAAGTCCACAAGGCTTAGATATCATTATTACGATGATGGGAAGCTTCCTATATGATGATAAGGATCCATTTTCTAAGATTACTGTATTAAAGTATTATAAGGAGCTAAAGGAAGATATAAACAAGGGCTATTTTGAAAATGTAATTCAAAATTATCTGTTAAAAAATAATCATAAGGCTTATGTTGTATTAGTACCAAGTGAGACAGTAAATGATGAAAAGAATCTTGAGCTTGAAAACAAGCTTAAGGCTTATAAGGAATCCTTAAGCGAAAGTGATCTTTTAGATTTAGTAAAATCTACGAATGCATTAAAGGAATACCAAAATAAAGAGGATTCTATTGAAGCTATTAATACCTTACCTAAATTATCCTTAGAGGATATCAATCCAAAGCCAGAGGCTTATAAGCTTGAGGTAATTGATTCAAAATATAAGGTATTATTTAGTGAATATCCAACGAATGAAATTTCCTATGTAAGCTATTATTTTGATATCTCTCATATGAGAAGTGAGGAATTAAAATATATAGCCTTATATGCGGATTTATTTAAGCAATTATCTACATCTAAGATGCATTATAAGGATATTAATCAATTCATTCAAAATTCCTTAGGTAGTGTTGTTGCCCAGGTAATGCCACTTAAGCATTATGAAACAAAGGAAGCATTATTATATTTTTCTATAGGCTTTAGTGCATTAACAAAGAATATTAAGGATGCTTTCAGCTTAGTGAATGATTTAATGTTTGATGTCAAATTTGATGATGAGAAGAGATTATTTGAATATCTATCTATGCTTAAGAGCAATTTAGAGAATTCCATTATATCAAGAGGCCATGTTATGGCTATGCAAAGAGCCTTCTCCTATATTGATGAGAATTCCTATCAAAAGGATATTGTAGGTGGAATTTCTTATGTTGATTTTGTTTCGGATTTAGTTTCTAATTTCGAAAATAAGAAGAAGGAAATCATTGCAAATCTATATAGAGTACAGGATAAGGTCTTCTCTAAGGAAAATCTTACTGTTGGATATACTGGTTCAAGGGAGGATTATAAAACAATAATTCCATATCTTGATGAGACAATTATGAGCCTTAAGGATAGCATATCCTATCCTAAGGAGGTATTTAAGGAAAATGCCTTAAATGAGGCATTTACTGCACCTATCGATGTAAATTATGTTTCAAGAGTAGGTAAATTTAGTGGTAAATTTAATACTGGTGTAAGTGTACTTCAAAATGCGATGAGTATGGATTATTTATGGATGGAGGTCAGGGTCCATGGTGGTGCCTATGGATGTATGATGAATATTGACCCATCTGGCTTAATTGGCTTTACCTCCTATAGAGATCCAAATATTAAATCTACAAATGATGTATATCAAAACGCAGATCAATTTGTTTTAAGCTTTAATCCTTCCGATGAGGAATTATTAAAATTCAAAATTGGTACGATTGGTGGAATTGATACAGTACTTCATAATAAGGCTAAGGCATCTATTGCAAGAAGTAATTATTTAAGAGGCTTAAGCGAAGAAGAAAGATGCAAGAATAGAAAAGAATTATTATCTATTAAAAATGAGGATTTTAAGGAATTTGCAAGCTGGTTTAAGGAAGCTATGTCAAGCTATAATATTACTGTCATTGGTAATACCAATAAGATTAATGAAAATAAGGATATGTTTAAAACCATTAGACCATTAAAGAAATAAGAGCAGAAATGCTCTTTTTCTTTATAAAAAAAAAGAAGCACAAATGTGCTTCCTATTTCACCTCAAGTGTCCAATCTCTAGTATCCTTAATCTTACCTGATTGAATTCCTGTGATTTCATCATATAGCATTTGAGAAACCTTACCAATTTCTCCATTGTTTACTACATATTCCTTATCGTTAATAACGAATTTACCAATAGGAGAAATAACCGCTGCAGTACCAGTACCCCATGCCTCTTCAAGCTTACCATCTTCTAAAGCCTTTAATAATTCATCTACGGTAATACGTCTTTCTGTAACAGGAATACCCTCATCCTTTAAAATTTGAATGCAGGATTTTCTTGTAATACCAGGAAGGATAGAACCAACTAATTCTGGAGTTACAACCTCACCATCAATTTTGAACATTACGTTCATAGAGCCAACCTCTTCGATGTATTTTCTTTCTACTGCATCAAGCCATAATACCTG
>JAFPSY010000201.1:0-2188 GCA_017413585.1 Acholeplasmatales bacterium | reverse complement strand
TGGCTTAAAGACAACCATTCAGATTACTTATGCTTCCCTTTTCTCTGATAAGATTTGTGAGCTTGCGAAGGAGCATCATGAAAAATATGGTGATGAAATTGGTGTATCCTTACTAGGACTTCCTTGTAAGGAATTTAAGGAGAAGTATAAAACAGAGGATTTCTGTATTTGGATGTTTGATGATGAAACAAAGGCAGAAATCATCGATGATGTATTTGGTTTATTCTATAAGAAGTTTGGATTCTATCCTGAATCTACAGGCTCTTATTTCTTGGATGCATACTGCATCAACTATATTAAGGAGCATTACCCAAGCGTTAAATGTGCAGTTGCAACATGCTGGGAGGAAGGCCCTAAGGCATACCATACATGTAATAATTCCTGGTATACCTTTATGGATGGAGGTCCTTGGAACCCATGGATTCCATCTAAGGTAAATTCTCACTGCCCTGCAGCAAATGAGGCTGATGACTCTGGAATTGTTGCCATCCCACATCTAAGCCGTGATTTAATGGCTTGCTTCGATGGTAATGGCTCTAACTTCGGTACACACCCTCAAAATGTATTGAGAGGTATGATTTATTACGAGGATAAGGGTACTTGGGAATATCCATATTTATATAACCTAATTGATCAATTTAGACATCTAGGTAAATATAATAATGGATATTCATACAATATGATGTTCGTAGGACCAGGCTGGTTAAACCGTAAGGGTAGATGGGAGGCTCCATATGAGCTTTTAGCTAAGTCCTATGAGGATGGTATGAAGTATTATGGTAAATTAAAGAAGGAAGGCAAGCTTTTAGATTTAACTATGGCTGAATTTGCTGATTTCTATAGAGGCTGCCATCCAAACTATAATACAGGTGAATGTGCATTATGGAAGGATATTCTATATGGATCTAAGAAGGAATTATTCTGGTATGCTGACCCATATATCCGTACATGCTTAGACTTTAACCAGGGTGGTGCAATGATTGACCTACGTCCTTATGTTGCAAGAATCCCTCAAAAGATTGGTATTGGTACAGATCATGTATATGATGCATCCTATCCATATTTAATTCAAATTAACTACCGTGCAGGCTTCTTTACTCATTATGCTGGTGCAGGTACAATTAAGTCTTGTAAGGTTAAATTTAAGGGTGAGGAAACTGACCTTTGCCTATGCCGTACCTTAGCTAAGTATGAAAAGGTTGAGGGTGGAGTTAAAATTACTGCAAACCCTGTAACTGTTACCTTAGCAGATACAGATATTGAAATTCAATCTGTATTTACCTTTGTTGAGGGTACAGGTGAGGTTATTGCTGAGCGTAATGTATTAACAGATTTAAAGGGTGAGGAAATCACTTTAACAGAATATATTACAGCAGGATATGGTACAACAGAATACCAAGAGGATTTAACTCACGTATTACTTGGTGTAGATAGTGATAATATGCTATATGGCTTTAAGGGTAGAAAGATTACTAAGACTTCTGCTAAGGAAGCTTATATTGTTGTTCCTGAAATCCAGACAAGAATTGTTATGTCTGGTGATGTTAATGAATATGAGGTAGAAGAAGGTATTGCCTTCTCTCCTGTATTCCGTATTGCATTACGTAAAACAGTTAAGAATGGAGGAATGAAGACATGTCTCAGTCTACAAAAGGCAAATTAAATTATCGTTGTCCATCCTGCTTCATGAGAGATATCGATATGGATATGTTCTTTGATGATGCAAAAAGTGAGTATTACTGCTTAAGATGTGGCTTTACTGGTAGTGAGGCTGATGTTTTAAGATTAAATGAGCAAGCGAGATATCGTTATAAGCTAATGCGTATGAGAGTGGTTGATTTTGGTGAGGATAATGAACCAATCAAGGTTATGCCACATAAGAGGGGTGAACAATAGTGATTCTAGGAGTAGATACATCCACTTATCTAGAAGAGCTAGATCATGGTGCTAAGTTTTATTTTGATGGTAAAGAAGTAGACCCACTAGATCGTTTTGTTAAAAATGGCGTAAGCTATATGCGTATTCGTCTTTGGCATAATCCATATACATTAGATGGAAAGCCATATTTAGCTGGAAATTGTGATTTTGATAACTTCATTAAATTATCTAAGCTAGCTATCAAAAAAGGCTTTAAAATCCTATTAGATATTCATTATTCTGACTTCTGGGTAGACCCAGCTAAGCAAAC
>JAFPSY010000200.1:0-20035 GCA_017413585.1 Acholeplasmatales bacterium | reverse complement strand
TTGAGGCTGTAAATTATTTTGTTGGTAACCCAGATGATTTAAGAAATAATACCAATAATACTATGATTTACATGAGAAGAACTGATGGTATGGGTATTACCATTCCAATTGATAATGACCGTGCCTTTGGTATAACTAAGGATTGGCCTGTAAGAAATGGTATGACTGAGGTTGGACCAATGGATTTAACTAAGGCAGCAAATGGTGAGAATGTCATTGGATTATATAAAAATACGATTTTAAAGAAGGATTCTAGTGCTTATAAGCTATATACAGCTTATTTAACTGCATTATATAATAGTGATTGGCTAAAGGATGAAACCTTTAATGAATTATTTAATATTGCTAAAGGCACCTATAGTGCAAGTGTATCTAGTGATTTTGATTATATTGATTTCAATTTGAATGATTCCAATATTTCCTTTTCTAATTATATCCATGCGAAGAAGAATTTATGTAAGAATTATTTAGATACGAATACTAATACAGAAGATGATCCTATTACAGATACGAATGGGGATTACGGTGCTATTTATCTTGCTGGCTCTATGAATGGTTGGAGTGGTACATCCTTACCATTTACCTATAATGGTGATGGTGAATATACAATTACCTTTACACCTGCAAGTGTAAATAATAATTCTATTGATTTTAAGATTTATGATGGAAAAGATTGGAAAACAATTGATTGGACTATTGATTTAGCTAATAATGAATTAATCATGGAAAAGGGTGGCAATTGTACGCTTAGTGGTGTTACAACATCCTCTAGTATCACAATTACAATAAATACAATTACAAAGGTAGTAAATATTGTTATAGAATAATTAAGAGCCCACTTAGGGCTCTTTTTGAGGAGATGATTTTGATGGACAAGAGAAAGAAGCTTATAGGTATATGTTTCTTGGCTATATTATATCTTGTTGCATTTTTCTTAGGAATATTGGTCTTCCTATTTACTGGAGGATATTTAAATGATTTATTAAGATTATTTGTAGCCTCTATGACCAGTGTTTTAACTATATATATTGTAGGAGTTGTCTTTAATACAGCCTCATTTATTGATCCTTACTGGAGTCTTCAAACTCCAGTATATATGCTGTTTTTAATGATCTATTATAATGCATTCAATGCAGGAACGATATTATTCTTTTCTGTATTTAGCTTATGGGCATTAAGATTAACCTTTAATTTCTTAAGAAATTTTACAGGACTACATTACGAGGATTGGAGATATAGAAGAGCTAAGGAGCGCTTTGGATGGTTTTATTATTTGATTAGCTTTGTCGTTTTCCATTTCTTGACGAGTGCGACTATATTTGCAGCCTCACTTCCTATGTATTATTACGTAATTAAGAATTTAGAATTTGGTCTATGGCAGCTATTCGGCTTAATCTTCATGACGATTGCCGCCTATTTAGAAACCCAAGCCGATGCTGAAATGTATAATTTCAGAAAGAATCGTTCGAAGGAAAGCCAGGTTTATGACCAAAAGCTTTGGAAATATATGAGGCACCCCAATTATGCAGCTGAATTCCTACTTTGGGCTGGCGTTACCTACGTGTATATTAGTGCTATGCCAAGCGAGTGGTATTTCATTTTCTGTGTCGCACCGATTATTTGTTTAATTGGTGGGGCAATGCTTATGTCTGAGGCACATTATCTTGCGACTAAGCCAGATTATAAAATTTATAAGAAAAACACCTTCGCCTTAATCCCTATACCTAAAAAGAGAATTCCTTATTTAAATGATGAAAATAAGAAATGGGTAACCTTCTATGGACAGGCCCAATCTAAGGGTAGACCGGATGCGATGAGATACGCTCGTGATTTAACCCTAAGATATCCTATTTTTGTACCCTTTGGTGGAGATAAAATAAGAATTACCTTAGATAATTATTGTGTCGATGAAGCCATTCATATTGATCATATCAATGTCGCAAGAGGAAAAAGCCTATCCGATTTACAGGAGGATCCTTTATATGTAACCTTCGGTGGTGAAAGAAGAATTCATATAGAGCCTCATATGTCCTTAACTAGTGATGTCATTCCTTATGAAATTAAAGAGGATGAATACTTAATTATAAATATATATATTAAGGGTACATGTAATTTAACAGGCTGTGTCGATATTACAGGACCATTATCTAAGGGCTATTTTGCCTATGGAGATCAATCCTTAAATCCATCCTTAGATAAGAATACCTCAAAATCTATGGGCTGGGTACATTTTATATCGAATGTAGATGTATATACAGATAAGGAAAATGAATGTGTCATTTGTTATGGAGATTCTATAACAAGCCAGGATTGGCCAGATTATATGTTGCTTTCCTTAAGAGAAAGAGGTATTAAAAATATATCTGTTGTAAGAAAGGCTGTATCTGGCACAAGAATATTAAGAGAATATGAATGTATTACCTATCAATCCTATGGTCTTATGGGGAAAAAGAGATTCTACCATGAGGTATCTAGTGTTTCTGGTGCGAAGAAGGTTATCATTCAGCATGGTATTAATGATATTATTCACCCAGTAGGAGAGGAAGTTAACCCATTTAGACCTATGAGTGATATGCCTTCATCTAAGGATTTAATTGAGGGCTTAGAAAGATATCATAAGGTTGCAGAACGATTAAATCTTTCCGTTTATTATGGCAATTTACTTCCAATTTATAATTGGAGAACCTATGCTCCATTCAGGGAGGAAGTTAAAAATGAAGTCAATGATTGGATAAAGACGCAAGAGGGCTTTATCGATTTTGAAGGAGCTATAGGCTGCTACCAGGATTCCATTTGGTATTTTAAGGATGGAATGGATTCTGGCGACCATTTACACCCATCTAAGGCGGCTTATCAAATCATGGGTAATGTCGCAGCTAGTGCATTGTTTAAAAAAAATGATACGAATTAAATTTGTAAAGCGTTTTATTAGAGAAGAGTAACAAAATACTCTTCTTTTTTTACGCCACTTTTGGTAAAATTGAATTAGTTTTTTATGAAACTGGAGGAAGAGATATGGGTGGATTTTTCGGGGCAGTATCTAAAAAAGATTGTGTCTTTGATTTATTCTTTGGAATTGATTATCATTCTCATCTAGGAACAAGAAGAGGTGGAATGGTAGTATTAAATGAAAATGGTTTTAATCGTTCAATTCACAACATTGAAAATGCACCATTTAGAACAAAATTTGAAAAGGATGTACTAGAAATGAAGGGCCAAATGGGAATCGGTTGTATTTCCGATTATGAGCCTCAGCCTCTTTTAGTTAGAAGCCATCATGGTACATACGCGATTACTACAGTTGGAAAAATTAATAATATTAAAGAGATTGTAGATCAGCTATTTAAAAACGGATATTCTCATTTCCTAGAGATGAGTGGTGGGGATATTAACCCAACCGAGCTTGTTGCATCAATTATTAACCAAAAGGAAAACTTAATTGATGGTATTAAGTATGTACAAGAGCTAATTGATGGTTCTATTACATTACTGTTGTTAAATGAAAAGGGTATTTATGTTGCAAGAGATAAATATGGTAGAACTCCTGCATCCATTGGATACAAGGAGGATGGCAATTATTGTGTTACCTTTGAATCCTTTGCTTACCTAAATTTAGGCTACAAGCCATATAAAGAGCTTGGACCTGGTGAGGTATGTATCGTATCTCCTGATGGCGTAACACAATTAGTTCAGCCTGGAGATAAAATGAGAATTTGTACCTTCCTATGGGTATATTATGGTTACCCATCCTCAAGCTATGAGGGCTTAAGTGTTGAAAAGATGAGATGCAATTGCGGAAAGTATATGGCAAGAAGAGATACGGTTAGACCTGATTGTGTTGCAGGTGTACCAGATTCTGGTATGGCTCATGCCATTGGTTATGCCAATGAAAGTGGTATTCCATTTGCTAGACCATTCATTAAATATACACCAACATGGCCAAGATCCTTTATGCCAACCATGCAGGAGAAGAGAAATTTAATTGCAAAGATGAAGCTAATTCCTGTTCATGATTTAATTGAAGGTAAGAGATTAATGCTTATCGATGATTCTATTGTTCGTGGTACTCAAATGAGAGAAACAACAGAATTCTTATATAGAAGTGGAGCAAAAGAGGTGCATATTCGTAGTGCATGTCCACCACTTGTTTACGGCTGTAAATATTTAAATTTCTCAAGAACAAAATCAGAAATGGAGCTTATTACAAGAAAGACCATTTTAAAGCTTGAGGGTAATACAAATCCTGAAACCTTAAAGATGTATGTAGATCCAGATTCTGATAAATATAAAACAATGGTTGAAGAAATTAGAAAAGAGCTTCATTTTACATCCCTACAGTTTAATCGTCTAGACGATTTAAAGAAGGCTTGTGAAATTGATGAGGATAAGCTTTGTACCTATTGTTGGGATGGTAATGAGTAAGAGGATGCCTCTTACTCATTTTTCTTATACTTGACAAAAATATAGAATTATAATAAACTAAAGAGCAATTTGAAGGATTAAAGGAGGGGTATAAAATGGATAAGATAATTTATTATACAGATGAATTAAACGATGAATTTTCTGATGCAAAAATTACCCCAAGAGTAATAGATGGAAGCTATGTATATGTATATAAAAGCCTATGGAAGAAATTTACGCATTTCTTTTGGCTTAGGATTGTAGCTCACCCTATTGCGTTTTGTTATTTAAAATTTAAATATCATCATAAATTTATAAATAAAAAGGTAATTAAGCCATATAAAAAGGATGCTTATTTTATCTATGGAAATCATACCCATAATCTATGTGATGCCTTCATTCCACCTAAGATTTCAGGCTGGACGGATGCTCATGTTATTGTAAACCCTGAAAATGTATCGATTAAGGGTATGGGAAATGTTGTGGAATCCTTAGGCGCAATTCCACTTCCTGCAGATCGAGATGCAATGAAGAATTTTATTGCCTGTATCGAAACTAGAGTTAAGGAACGCAAGGTTATTGCGATATATCCTGAGGCACATATTTGGCCATATTATACTAAAATTAGACCATTTAAGGATATGTCCTTTAGATATCCTATCGAATATAATAAGCCTGTATTTTCCTTTACGAATGTTTACCTAAAGCGTAAGCATGGGAAAACACCTACGATTCATACCTATATTGATGGACCATTTTTCCCTGATTTAAGTATTTCAAAGCCAGAGGCTAGAAAGAAATTAAGAGATATGGTTTATAACCAAATGGTAGAAAGAAGCAAAGAAAATACAGTAGAGATTATTAAATATATTAAGAAGGAGGAATCCAATGATTAATTTATTATTCTGTGGTAATGACAAGGTCTTTGATGGCATGCTTACGACGATGCTTTCTATTTTTGAAAGAACCAAAACAGAGGAGCCTTTCCATATTTATATATATACAATGGATGTATCCTATTTAGATCCAAGATATTTAGCCTTAACTAGTGAAATGGGTGCATTCTTAGATAAGGTGGCTAAGGGCTATAATAAGGAGAATGTTGTTGAGGTCATTGATGTATTCCCATATTATAAGGAGGAATTTGCAGGATCCCCTAATGAAGGATGCTATTGTAGCCCATATACACTATTAAGATTATTTGCGGATATGGTGCCAAATATGCCAGATAAGCTATTATATCTAGATTGTGATTTAATGTTTAATAGAGATATAAGATTATTATGGGATATTGATGTTGATGGCTATGAATATGCTGCCGCAAGAGATCATTATGGTAAATATTTGGTTCAGCCAAATTATATTAATGCGGGTGTATTATTATTCAATTTAGCTAAAATGAAGGAAACACATCTTTTAGATAAGGCTCGAGTATTAATTAAAACAAAGAAGCTTCCCTTCGCAGATCAATCCGCAATTTTGCGTTCTACAACGAAAAAGAAGATGCTACCTCAAAAATATAATGATCAGAAATTCTTACATAAGAATACGATTATTCGTCATTTCTCTAAAAGATTATTTTGGCTTCCATACCCTCATACAGCGAATATAAAGCAGTGGAAGATTGATCTAGTACATAAGATTTTTAAATATCATCAGTTTGATGATATCTATGATGTTTATTTAAAGCTAAAGGAAGAATTTAACAACAAGAAGTAAAACATTGCCAAAGTGCAATGTTTTTTTCTTGTTTCATCTCTAAAACTAAATTATAATAAAGTTATAGATATTTTTACAAGGAGGGGCTTTTATGGCAAAGAATACAAGTATTGCATTAAGAAATCAAATTATTTATCAGGTATTTCCAAGACAATATTCAAAAACTCACGATTTAAAGGGAGTTACTAAGGATTTAGAAAGAATAAAGGATTTAGGTGTTGATATTATTCAATTAATGCCCATTCATCCTATTGGAGTTTTACTTCGTAAGGGTAAGATAGGCTCTCCTTATTCCATTAAGGATTATAGATCGATTGACCCAAATATGGGTACAATGGAGGATTTAAAGGAATTGTTCGATAAGGCACATGCCTTAGGCTTAAAGGTTATTATGGATATCGTATTTAATCATACCTCAAGAGATTCTATTTTAACAGAAGAGCACCCAGAATGGTTCTATCATAAGCCAAATGGTGAATTTGCTAATCGAGTTGGTGATTGGAGTGATATTACCGATTTTAAATTTGAATATCCAGAGCTAGAGAAATATTTATCAGATACATTACTTCAATATGTACGATTAGGTGCAGATGGATTTAGATTCGACGTGGCATCCTTAATTCCATATAGCTTCTTTGCGTATACCTTCCCTCTTTTAAGAAAGGAGAAGGAGGATTTATTCTTCTTAGCAGAGACCATTCATCTATCCTTCTGTAAATATATCCGTGATATGGGCTATGATGCAATCTCTGACCCTGAAATATATACCTTATTTGATGCAGAATATGAATATGATGTAAATGAACATTTACAAAAATACATGAAGGGTGAGGCAAGAATCCAAGAATATTTATCTAGAGTTGAGGATCAAGAGGCCCTATATCCAAAGAACTTTGTTAAGGTAAGATTCTTAGAAAACCATGACTTTGGTACAGCAAATTCCTATTTAAAGGATGATTTAAGACTAAAGAATCTATTAGTATTATCCTATTTTACAAGAGGTATGGCCTTTTTGTTTAATGGTATTGAAACAGCTTCTAGACATTTACCAAATCTATTCGAAATGGATGAGATTAAATGGAAGGATTATAATAAGAGCGGTATCGTTGATTTAATTAAGAAATTAAATGAAATTAAAAAGCGTAGAGTATTTGCCGATGGTGTATGGAATTACCATATTATCACGGATTCTATAGTTTTATTATCCTTCAAGAATAAGGATGAGGAAATTACAGCTATCGTAAATTTAAATCATGCATCAGGAATGGTAAATACCGAAATTGAGGGTAGATTTAAGAATTTACTTACAGGAGAGGTTTTACCAATCGATAAATATCTTGACATGCAAGAAGAGCCTCTTGTTTTATTAAGAATTAATGAATAATGCTTGCTTAAATTGAAATATAGTGTATAATAAGCCGAAGAATGAGGAATGGATTATGACGAAAGAGCAAATTTCTATTATTGCAATTGTGATTTCCTTTATAGGGAATGCATTATTTACACTATCATCATTATTTCACAGCAAAAAGAAAATCATCGCAACCCAAAGCTTTTGTCACGGCATAAATGGTGCCGCTCAGCTCATGCAGGGTGGCTATGGTGGAATGATTCAGGATTTTACCATGCTTGTAAAAAACTTCGTTTTACTTTTTGTGGATGAGGCAAGAAAAAAATTCATATTGTTTATTAATGTTGTATGTATTATTGTCGCTTTAGTGTTTGGTATAATATCTATACAAATATGGGCAGAGGATAAGGGCTGGTTTCAGTATTTACCTGTTGGTGGTATGTTCGTTTATTCTGTATGCTCTACATTTGTATTTGCCAAAAGGGGCTTATCTAAGAATTTCACTGAGGTATTATTAAAATCTGCACTAATCTTTAATGGTATTTGTCAGTGTATTTATGGTATCCTATTACCACTTATTCCAAATACAATATTTAATGCATTGACGATTGTTATATCCATTTATTCTATTATCCGTATAGCCATTAAGGTTCATAAGGAAAAGAAGAATCCAAAGGATATAGAGGATTTCAATCAAGAAGAGAATATTATAGATGAAGAATAGAAGGGATTTCCTTCTATTTTTCTTTTTATAGAAAATTATTCATAGAATAGACAATTCGTTGCATTTTGTTTAAAGAATAGGTTATCTTTTGTTACTTTTTCGAATATAATTCTATTTATTCACAAAAAACGCTGTTTTGTTAATTATTATTATAAAATACGAATATTTTTAGAATATTATTCACAATAATGTTGATATTTTGAATTTAATGTGTATAATACATAGTAAGGGACACGAGTTATAGTATCACTTAGGGAAAGATTTGTAATTTTTGAATAAAAATACAATGATTGGAATGTTTAGTTTTTTGCCGTAAAGGATTAAGCATTTTTTTATTTTTTAAGGGGTATATAGCTCGGGACTTTGGAGAGGAGAAAAAAATGAAAAAGATTGTTTCAAAAATCATTTTCGCTCTTACAGTATTTGCATTAGCATTTACTTTCCTTGGATCTGTATCCTTTAAGGCAAATGCGCAAGAGGTAAGAGTAGAAAGAACTTTGAAGGCTAATGACACAGAGTATAAGTTAGTAACTTCAAAATCACAACTAGTCGTTGGTAGAAAGGTAATTCTTGCAGCAAATAATGCAAATTATGCAGTTTCTGCAAATCAGGGCTCAAGTTATAGAATGGCTGAGGCTGTAACGAAATCAGGAGATATTTGTACACCTTCTACTTACGTAGGTCTATTCACATTAGCTAATGGTACTAAGAGTGGTACATATGGCTTTTATGATGACAATTATGGTTATTTATATTCAACTTCTAATGGTACATTAAAGGCTGATGCAGCACATGATGGTTATTCATCCTTCACATTAACCTTCAGTACAAATGGAAGTGTTTCTGCAAAGGTTTATAGCAAGACTTTATATTTAAAGTATTATTCTGGAAGCGTAGCATTCGCAACTAGCACATCCAAGAGCTATATTTCTATTTATCAGGCAGAAGAGGCTACAACTACACCAGAGACACCTACAACTGTATCTGTTACTGGTGTTACATTAGATAAGACAAGTGCTTCCTTAGAGGTAGGTAATACTTTAGCATTAACTGCTACAGTTAAGCCATCTAATGCTTCTAACAAGAATGTATCCTGGTCTTCTTCTAATACAAGCGTTGCAACTGTATCTAATGGAGTTGTAACTGCAAAGGCACAAGGTAGCGCAACAATTACAGTAACTACAGCTGATGGTGGCTATAAGGCTTATGCAACAATTACAGTTACAAAGACAGAAACTACTGAGCCTGAGACTCCATCTACTACTAAGGATGCATGGACAATTATGATTTATATGTGTGGTGCTGACTTAGAGAGTAATTATGGTCTTGCAACATCCGATATTAAGGAAATCCTATCTGTATATAATCAGCCAAGTGATGTAAATATCCTTATTCAGACTGGTGGAGCAAAGAAGTGGAATTCCACTTATAGCATTAACGCAAGCTACCTACAAAGATATCATGTAGCTAATAGAAAGCTTGTTTTAGATGCAAATCTTCAAAAGGCAAATATGGGCTTAACATCTACATTCCAAAGCTTCCTAGAGTGGGGCTTAACAAATTATCCAGCTGAAAAGACTGGTGTAATTATGTGGAACCATGGTGGAGCTATGAGAGGTGTTTGCTATGACGAAAACTTTAGTGATGACTCTTTATTAAATTCTGAGGTTAAGAGCGCAGTTGCTAATGCATTTACAAATACAAAGCAGACAAAGAAGTTAGAATTCATCGGCTATGATGCATGCTTAATGAGCGTACAGGATGTTGCTGAATTCAATTCTTCATACTTCAATTATATGATTGCATCTGAGGAATCTGAATCTGGCTATGGCTGGGATTATGATACTTGGGTAGATGATTTATATGCAAAGAAGTCTACATCTGTTATCCTAAAGGCTGTTGTTGATGGCTTCATTAAGGATAATGGTGGTACTTCATCATCTTCAAATAATCAGACATTAGCTTACTTAAATTTAGCAAATATGGCTGCATACAAGACTGCTTGGGAGACTTTAGCAACTAAGCTTTCTAGCAAGGTTACATCTTCGAACAAGTCAAGCTTCAATACTTTAGTTAAGTCTGTAAAGCACTATGCAGATAGTGATTATACTTACTTTGGTATTTTCGATGCTAAGGACTTCATCAATAAGCTAGCTTCTAATTCAACATTCAACCCAGGCTCTACTTATACAAATGCTGTACTTACTGCATTTAATAATTTAGTAGAATACAGCTCTTGTGGTAAGGGTGCTGGAAATTCTAATGGTTTATGTATGTATTACCCAATCGCATCTACTTGCTATAAGGGAACATATTATACAGCAGCACAGACAAATTTCTCTAATTGGAGAAGCTTTGTAAATACTTACGGTGCATAAAATGATTAAGGAATCTTCGGATTCCTTTTTCCTTTTCTAAGGAACAAGAATATGCTAAAATAGTATAAAGGGGGGTGCTATCATGTATTGTACTTGCTGTGGTAAACAAATAATGGATGGATGTAATTTTTGCCCAGAATGCGGTGTCAAGCTAAATATGAATGCCAAAAGAGGAAGTGATTTTGTACCTCTAGGTACATATATAAGTGTTCCTCTAATTACAGGAGAGGTAAAGGGGTTATATTATTATAATGGCTTATTCTATAATGATAAATTCTGTACGAGCCTATTCCCTATTGGAATGGTATCTATCCCTTATAGAAATCCTCTTTCTGTATTCCCATTTTTATTTGGCTTTGGATACTTACATTTCCATGGTAAAAAATAATATGCTAATGCCTTAAAGATTCATTTAAGGCATTTTTTTATTTTTTTGAAAATTGTATATCATAGTGATATTTATGAATATCAAATTGATAGAATATATTTAAGAATGATACTAAAAATTTCAAAAGTTTCAATACCTTTGGTGTTTTAAAAATATATCAATAGTGATATAATTAAAGTAATGTGATAGCGTTTTCAAAAGGAGATGTATAAAAATGTATGATGTTGTGATTATTGGTGGAGGTATTACGGGCTCAAGCATTGCCTATGAGCTTTCAAAATACAAGCTTAAGGTTGCACTTGTAGAAAAAGAAAATGATGTAGCTGTTGTAACTACCAAGGCAAACTCTGGTATTGTGCATGCAGGATATGATCCAAAGCCTAATACACTTATGGCAAAGCTTAATGTTATAGGATCTAAAATGTATAAGGAGCTTGCTCCATTATTCAATGTTCATTATTCCAATATTGGCTCTTTAGTCGTTGGAAGAGAAGAGGATGAGGATAAGGTAGTAGAGCTTTATAATAGAGGCTTAGAAAATAAAGTAGAGGATATGTCTATTTTAAGAGGAGAAGAGATATTTAAAATAGAACCGAATTTAAATAAGGATATTTCTATTGCCTTATATGCAAAATCTGCAGCGGTTGTATCTCCTTGGGAGATGTGCTTAGCTTTTGCTGAAAATGCAGTAAGAAATGGTGTAAAGCTTTATTTGTCATCCCCTGTAACTTCTATTAAAAAAGAAGAGGATTCCTTTTTGGTTGAATCTAATGGAACGATATTAAAAACAAAATATATCATTAATGCTGCAGGCTTATATGCAGATGAAATTTATAAGATGGTTTTAGATAATAAAGAGGATGGATTTACTATTGTTCCTGTTAAGGGCGATTATTATTTATTAGATAAAGAGGAAGGAAAGAATGTAAATCATGTCATCTTCCAAACCCCTAGCAAGCTTGGTAAGGGTGTATTAGTTTCTAAGACATGCCATGGCAATTTAATTGTTGGACCAAATGCTGTAACTATAGAGGATAAGGAGGATTTTGGTGTAGAACAAAAATCCTTAGATTATATTCGTAATATGGCTAATCTTACAACAAATAAAATTAATTATAGAAATAATATAAGAAATTTCTCTGGTCTTAGAGCTAAGATTTTAGATTATGATGATTTCTTAATTGGAGAATCTAAGGTAAAGGGATTTATTAATTTTGCAGGTATTAAATCTCCAGGATTAAGTGCCGCCCCTGCCTTTGGTCCATACGCTAAGGAAATCTTAGAGGGTATGGGAGTAAAATTTGTTGAAAAAGAGGATTTTAAAATTACTCCACTACCTAAATTCTTTAAGGATATGGGCATAAAAGAAATTGAAGAAAAAATTAAGGAAAATGAATTATACGGTAGAATTATCTGTAGATGTGAAACCGTATCTGAGGGTGAAATTGTTGATTGCCTACATAGACCAATCCCATGTCTTTCTATCGATGCAGTAAAAAGAAGATGTAATGCAGGTATGGGTAGATGCCAAGGTGGCTTCTGTGGACCAAAGATCCTTGAAATTATGGTCAGAGAATTGCATATTACACCTAAGGATGTATTACAGGATAAGGATGGATCTAATATTGTTTTAGAATATACGAAGGGAGGCAAAGCTCATGAAGAAATATAATTTAGTCATCATTGGGGCAGGTCCTGCTGGATTATCTGCAGCCTATGAGGCTTATAAGGCTGGAGAGAGAAATATATTAATCATTGAGCGTGACCAGCACCTAGGTGGTATTTTAAATCAATGTATCCATAATGGCTTTGGCCTTCATCGCTTTAAGGAGGAGCTATCTGGTCCTGAATATGCGCAAAGGTTTATTGAAATGCTAAAGGAAACCAATGTAGAGGTTAAAAGTGATTCCATGGTGCTTCATATTACTAAGGATAAGGAAATTCACTATATTAACTCTAAGGAGGGATATCAGGTAATTAGCGCTAAGGCGATTATCTTAGCTATGGGCTGTAGAGAAAGAACGAGAGGCGCAATTTCTATCCCTGGCGATAGAGAAAGTGGCGTATTTACGGCAGGTGCTGCCCAAAAGTACTGTAACATGGATGGCTATTTAGTTGGTAAAAGGGTCGTTATTTTAGGCTCTGGTGATATTGGCTTAATTATGGCAAGAAGAATGACACTAGAGGGTGCAAAGGTATTAGCGGTTGTTGAACTTATGCCTTATTCGAATGGCTTAACGAGAAATGTAGTACAGTGCTTAGAGGATTTTAATATTCCACTATACCTATCCCATACGGTGATTGATGTTATAGGACATTCTAGAGTTGAAAAGGTTATTGTCGCTAAGGTAGATGAAAATAGAAAGCCAATTTTAGGTACCGAAATGGAATTTGATTGTGATACCTTATTGTTATCCGTTGGCTTAATTCCAGAAAATGAATTATCTAAGGAGGCAGGTGTTTTATTAGATAATAGAACGAATGGTCCTATTGTTTATGAGAATATGGAAACCTCCATTCCTGGTGTATTTGCCTGTGGTAATGTTCTTCATGTACATGATCTTGCAGACAATGCCTCTATAGAGGCTGGTAGAGCTGGTGTTGCAGCATATAATTATATTACAAAGGGAAATGACGAATCTGGTCTTTGTGTTGATTTAAAGAATGGAGACGATGTTTCCTATACGGTTCCTCAAAAATTGAGAATTCATAATTTAGAGGATTCCTTAAATATCTTCTTTAGAGTAAGAAGAGTAATGAAGGATAAATATTTATATGTCGAATCTGGTGGTAAGGTATTGGCTAAGGTAAAGAAATTACATTTAGCTCCAGGTGAGATGGAATCGATAAGAATTCCTAAGGAAAAGCTTATGGATGTAGTAGATTCTATTATAGTAAGGGTAGGTGATTAATATGAAGGAATTAATATGTATTACATGCCCAAGAGGCTGTCATTTAACTGTAGATGAGGTAGCAAAAAAGGTTAGTGGTAATTCCTGCCCAAGAGGAGAAGTCTATGGGCTTCAGGAGGTATTAGACCCTAAAAGAGTTATTACCTCAACTGTAGTTATTTTAGGTTCTGATTTAAAAAGATTACCTGTTAGAACAGATAAGCCTATTTCTAAAAAGCTTATGTTTGATGTTATGAAGGAATTAGATAAAATTCAAGTAAAATCTCCAGTAAAATGTGGGGATATCATCATTAAAAATATATTAGGTACGGATGTAAATATTATATCCTCTAGAGATTTATAGGAGGAACTATGGCAGAAACAAAGAAAAGAAGATATATTATCGCACTAGATCAAGGTACTACCTCCTCTCGTGCTGTAGTATTTGATAATTCTGGTAAAATTGTCCAAGAGGTTCAAAAGGAATTTAAGCAAATCTATCCTCACCCAGGCTGGGTTGAGCATGATGCGATGGAAATCTATGCAAGCCAGTACTCTGTTATGACAGAGGCAATAGCCCAATGTGGTATCAGGCCATGGCACATCTTAGCTATTGGTATTACCAATCAAAGAGAAACTACGATTGCTTGGAATAAAGAGACAGGAAAGCCTATTTATAATGCCATTGTATGGCAGTGTAGAAGAACATCCTCTATTGTGGAAGAGGTTAGAAAGGATGGACTTCAGGATTATATAAAGGAAAATACAGGATTGGTATTAGATGCTTATTTTTCTGCAACAAAGATGAAATGGATCTTAGATAATGTTGAAGGCGCAAAGGAGCTTGCACAAGAGGGTAAGCTTATGTTTGGTACAGTAGATACATGGCTGATTTGGAAATTGACGGAGGGTAAGGTTTTTGCTACCGATTATACAAATGCTTCCCGTACTATGCTATTTAACATTAAAAAGCTTGAATGGGATCAAAAGCTTTGTGATTATTTTGGTATTCCAATTTCATGCCTTCCTACAGTAAAGAAATCTAGTGATGATTTTGGTACGGTATCTATATTTGGATATGAAATTCCTATTGCCGGTGTTGCTGGTGACCAGCAGTCTGCCCTATTTGGTCAAGCCTGCTTCAATGAAGGAGATATAAAAAATACCTATGGTACTGGATGCTTCTTACTTATGAATACAGGGGAGCATTATGTCGAAAGTAAGAATGGGCTTGTCACTACCATAGCCGCAAGCTATAACGATAAAATTCAATATGTACTTGAGGGCTCTGTCTTCGTTGGTGGTGCTGTTGTACAGTGGCTAAGAGATGAATTACATTTAATTACAGATTCCTCAGATAGTGAATATTTTGCCCAAAAGGTTAAGGATAATAATGGAGTATATGTCGTACCTGCCTTCACAGGTCTTGGCGCACCACACTGGGATATGTATGCAAGAGGTACAATCTTTGGCTTAACCAGGGGATGCAATAGAAATCATATTATTCGTGCTTGCTTAGAGGGCATTGCATATCAAACGATGGATGTTATGGATGCTATGAAGCAAGATACTGGACTTGAAATTTCCAATTTAAAGGTTGATGGTGGTGCATCTAAGAATAATTTCTTAATGCAATTCCAAGCCGATGTATGTGAATGTAGGGTTGAGCGTGCAAAGGTTATGGAAACAACAGCCCTAGGTGTTGCTTATTTAGCTGGGCTAAAGGTTGGTGTATGGGCATCCATTGATGAAATAAAAGGCATATGGGCATATGATGCATGCTATAATCCATCTATGGATAAGAACCAAAAGATGGAATATGTCAAGAAATGGCATAAAGCAATTAAAATGTGCCAAGGATGGGAAATGGAAGAATAGATTTGGTGGCTTTTGGCCACCTTTTCTTATCTTTTTTCTTGAAAAGTTAAATTATTACTTAAAATTTAAATGATTTATTGATATAATAGAATAATCTTATCTAAGGAGTTGAAGTTTATGTCAAAATGGAAGGAAGGCATCCCATCCTATAGTGATAGTGATGTATTAACGAATAAAGATATTTATAGAATGGCAGTAGATTATGTTGCAGAATATGAAGAGGGAAATTTAAAGCTATTTTGCTTTTCAAAGGATTATGATGTAAGAACAGGTGTATCCATTACAGGTCGTACAGGATATGATGTTGTCTATATTTTAGTTCGTGCAGCTTTAGCTCCAGAGCAGGTAAAGATGACGGAATTTGAAAGACATGTTTTAATCGCAAAAAGCTTTATTTATGGACAGTCCTGTTATTTTGCATCCGTTGGAATTGGTTCTAAGGATGAAGCAAGAAGAGAAAAAGGTTTAGCCTTAAAGGATGATGATTATTACTATACCTACCAGGGCTTAGAATATGTACCAAGAGCGAATTATGATTCTCATGAAATCTTAGTTTTACAGGCTCTAGAGGAATTAGGCGTTGGCTATTATATTAAGAATGCAGATAATTTCAAAAAGCTTATTGGTGATGATTGTAAGCTATATTTAGAGGATGGTACTATAGTTACAGGATATAATGATGTTTGTAGCTTTTATGATAAATGCTTTTTAGGCTTGAAGGAGAAGGGTGTTAAAACCGATTATTTCTTAGCAAAATCAGATAATTTGGCTGCACTTTACATTGAATATGTTGTGGATGGGTCTGCAACAGGTAGAGTTGTATATGCTAAAGTAAATGATGAAGATGGCTTAATCGAAGAATTAAGATATGATTCTCCATTAAAGCATAAGATTTCTTTTAGATAATTTTGGGCCTTTTTTGGCCCTTTTTTTGAGGGAGTATATGAAATATATATTATTTGATTTAGATGGCACATTAATGGATTTTAATAAGGGAGAGGCAAGTGCTTTTATAGATACTATGATGCATTTTAAGGCCTATACTCCAAGTAGGGAGGAGATTTCCCATTTTAGCTTTTTAAATGAAAAGCTATTTAATCAATTTGCTAAAGGTGAAATGAAAAGAATTGAATTCCAAGAAAAAAGATTTAAGGAAATTATGGAGTATTTAGGTATGGATGGAGACATCTCCTTATTTAATAAATATTATGTAGAATCCTTAAAATACCAAGCAGATCTATTTGATGGAGTAGTAGATGTATTAGAAGAATTATCTAAAAAATATAGACTTTTTATTGCTTCTAATGGAATGAATCAGGTTCAGATAAAAAGACTTAAAAAAGCAGGGATTTATGATTATTTTGAAAAGATTTATATATCCGAATGTATTGGCTATAATAAGCCAGATAAAGAATTCTTTGAATATATTATTCAGGATATAAAGGATGATAATACAAAGGAATATATCATGATTGGGGATAGATATGATACGGATATTATGGGAGCTAAGAAGGTAGGTATAGATGGTATTTTATTATCTAAAGAAAAAAAGGATTGTATTACCATATCTTCTATAAAGGATATCTTAAATATTCTATAAAAATAAGTTTTTACTTGCAAAAGAAGAAAAAAGAGATATAATAATACTCCTATGGAAGGAGGTAATATATTGAAAAGTGAAGCAAAAAGAATATGTTCTGAGCTAAGGATGCTAAAAAATAATGGAATAGAAGCTACACGTGAGCTTTTAATGACACTTGCATCTAAGGGAACATATTGGTACATTGTATTTGCAAATACAAATGATTTTTCTTCTAGCATGGATGAGCTTTTTGCTGAAGCATGCTAAAGTCCCTGGGGAGGGATTTTTTTGTTTATAAAAGAAATTCCAAAGTGTCAAGAAAAAATACTTGACACCTTTTTATTTTATGATATAATGATTCACGTATTATAAAAAACTTATAAAAGGAGTGTATTATATATGGTTAAAATTAGATTACAGAGATTTGGTGCTCACAAGGCTCCAAAGTATCGTATTGTTGCAGCAGATTCAAGATCCCCAAGAGATGGTAAGTTCTTAGAGATTTTAGGTACTTATAACCCATTAACTAACCCAGCTACAGTAACTGTAGATGCAGAGAAGGTTAATGCTTGGATTGCAAAGGGTGCACAGCCTACAACTACTGTTAAGAACATTTTAGTAGCAAACAAAGTTATCGCTAAGTAAGAGGTTTTGCTATGGTAAAGTTTGAAGAGTTAATTAAAAGCTTAATTCTTCCTTTAGTAGCTTATCCTCAGGACGTTGAAATTATACGTTTGAATGATTCTGAAGATGACCTTCAGTATCAGGTAAAGGTAAATCCAAGTGACTTAGGCAGAGTAATTGGTAAGGGTGGTACATTAGCTAAGGCTATCCGTACTTTATTATATGCCGGAGCTTCTAAAGAAGGAAAAAAGATACACCTAGATATTGACAGTAAGTAAAAAAGAGGGGAAAACCCTCTTTTTGTTTTGTATAAAAATTGTTATAATAAGGGTAACAAACAAAAAAAGGAGAATTTTATATGAAGAAATATTTTAGTGTATTAGCACTAGGATTAGGAATTTTAGCGTTGGCCTCCTGTAACTCTAATGGAACGACTGCTGAAACTACTTCTAGTGAAGGGACTGGAACTTCAACAACAACAGATGTTAATGATCCTACCGCCGTTGTAGAATATGAAGCAAGATTTTCTAAAGGTACAGTTAATGCTGAAACTGGATTACCAGATGATATTCAGGATGGTAATATCCTTCATGCATGGAACTGGAGCTATAATACAATTAAGGAAAATATGGCTACTATTGCAAGATGTGGATATACTGCAGTACAAACATCACCAATTCAGCAGAGCAAGTCTACTGTAAAGAATGGCGCATGGTCTTCCGATTGGTATATGCTATATCAGCCAGTTTCATTTAGTATTGCAGCGGATTCTTATTTAGGAACTAAAGAAGAATTTGCTGAAATGTGCGAAGAAGCTGAAAACTATGGCGTTAAGGTCGTAGTAGATATCGTTGTAAATCATTTAGGTAATGATACAACAGGTCACGGATATTCTGAAAGAATTGAAGAATATGAACCAGAGATTTATAATAATCGTTCCAACTATTTCCATAATTCCAATCAGAATGTTTCTGATACAAATGCTACAACAGTAACTCAATATATGCTATCAGATTTACCAGATTTAAATACAGGAAACGATTATGTTCAATCTAGAGTTATCTCACTTTTAAAGGAATGTATTGATTGTGGTGCAGATGGATTTAGATTTGATGCTGCAAAGCATATTGAAACTCCAGATGATGGTACGGTAGCTTCTAATTTCTGGCCAAATGTATTATCTGCAGCTACAGAATATGCTAAGACTAAGAATAATGAAAATCTATTCTATTATGGAGAAATTCTTAATACTCCAGGTGGAGGAAGAAGCTATGATTCTTACACAAAGTATATGAGTATTACAGATTCAAACTATTCTACTAATTTATTAAATAAGCTTGGTGCAGGCATGAAAAAGACAATTAAGAATAACTTTAATTACTCTTTTTCAAATGATGGCACAAAGGCTGTAGTATGGCCAGAATCTCATGATACCTATGCAGATAAAACCACTATGAGTACTCAACAAGAAAGGATGAACCGTCTATATGCATTTGAAGCAAGCCGTGGTGGTGCTTCTACATTATACTTTGCAAGACCAAGTGCAATTACTGCAATGGGCGAAATGGGCACTAAGGCTTGGAAATCTGCAGAGGTTGCAGCAGTAAACAGCTTTAGTAACGCTATGGTTGGCGAAAATGAAACTGTATCCTTCCAGCCAGAATTCTTAATGGTAGAAAGAGGAAATAAGGGTGCTGTTGTAATTAGTGCTGGTGCTGTAAGAGAAGAAAAAGAAATTGAAATTAAGGCTTTTGCAATTGCCGATGGTACATATATTGATCAGGTAACAGGTAGAACTGTAACTGTAGCCAACGGTCTAATTAAGGGTACAATTTCTACAACTGGTATTATGGTTTTAATGGACAAAACTCCACTACTTTATCCTGAATTTGCATTAAGCAGTGAAATTGGATTCTTCTATGATACATTTGATGTAACAGTTACTCCAAAGAACTACACAGAAGCTACTTATAAGATTAATGATGGTGAGGCAGTAGCTTTAACTGAAGCAACAACAATTACTTTAACTCCAGATTCTGAAGGTGTTGCTACTCTAACTTTATATGCATCCAATAATGGTAATGTAACAGAAGAAAAAT